>NZ_JBYCLB010000001.1:0-2882 GCF_057473705.1 Mycobacterium sp. TH-M15
CTCGACCAGTATCCGCACTGGATCCAGCCGGTGGTCAAGCACCAGCCGATGAGTTACGTGATCGAGACGATGTACGGGCTGGCGTTCGACGGGCCGATCCGCACCCCGCTGATCGGCACGCTGCTGTGGGCGGCGGGGCTGGCGGCGGTCTGCCTGGTCCCGATGGCGAGCGGCTACCGACGCGCCAGCACGCACGGCTGAACCGCTGAAACCGACCATCCGCAGACCGAGAGGAGGCCCATCGATGTTCACGTCGTCGGCGATTCGCAAGTTGTCGCGCAGCGAGGAGATGTTCGCCGAGACGCACAACTTCGTCGGCCTGTGCGCGCACATGCGGGGTCCGCTCGACGTCGACGCGATGTCGGCCGCCTTCGACGCCCTGCTGGAGGCACACCCGGTCTTCGGCGGCCACCTGGCGCGGGACGCCGACGGCCGGCACCGGTTCGTCGTCGACGACCTGGTCCACCCGGGCATCGAGGTCGTCGAGCTCACCGACCCGGCCGCCGAGCCACCGCCGATCCGGCTGGACCAAGAGGAGCTGCTGATCCAGCTGCGGCTGGTGCTGGCCGGCGACGAATCCCGGCCCACCCTCTACGTGCACCACGCCCTCGGCGACGGCCACCACCAGTTCAGCCTGATCGAGGAGATGTTCTCCTACTACACCGATCTGGTCACCACCGGCAAGATCCGCCGGATCACCGTCGAGCCGGCGCCGGACGCGCTGGAGACGGTGTTGTCGGCGCGGGGCATCGAGAAGCAGCGGCGGTCCGGCCTGGAACGGTTCATGCCGGCGGTCTTCGCCTACGACCTGCCGCCGTCGAGGCGCGGCACCACCGACGTGAGGTCGGCGACGCCGCTGCGTGTCCCGGTCGCCAAGTGCCAGTTGACCGAGGCGCAGACCGGTGCGCTGATCGCGTTCAGCCGGGCGCAGAAGCTGGGCCTGAACGGGCTGCTCTCCGCGGTGCTGCTGCTGGCCGAGTGGCAGGTGCGCGGCAAGACGAACATCCCGGTGCCCTACATCTACCCGGTCGACCTGCGCTACGTGCTCACCCCGCCGGTGTCGGCGACCGGGTGCACCAACCCGGTCGGGGTGGCCACCTACCTGGCCGAGATCAACGGCGACACCACGGTGGTGGACCTGGCCGCCGACATCGCCGAGACGTTCCGCGCGGACCTGGCCGACGGTGTGGTCCAGCAGTCGCTGCTGCACTTCAGCCCGCAGTACGTCGGCAACCCGCCGGGCATGCCGGACGTGGTGATGCTGACCGACAACGGGATGGTGCCGCCGATCCGCACCCCGCAGGACGTCGAGCTGACCGCCGCGCACGGCGAGCTGTACTTCGCGGTCGACGCCGGAATCGACATGTACGTCTCGATGATCTTCGCCGACCGACTGGTGGTCGAGCACCACTCGCACGCGCCGGGCGCCGACGCGTCGATCGCGGTGATCCATTCGCTGCTTCGCGGCATCGCCGAACAGCGAGGTGCCGGCGGTGTCAGTTGACCGGACCGAAGGCGTAGCGATGGTACTGCAGTGCGGTGCGCACCGGCCGCAGCGGGCGAATCAGTCTGCCGGCCAACCGGAATCGGGCCGACGCGCGGTCGAAAGTGCCGGCGTCGAAGAGCGTCGTCGCGGCCAGCAGCCGCAGCCCGGGCACCCGGCTCAGCACGTCCTGCGGGCTGTTCACCGCCCAGTACAGCTTCGATCCGGACCGGCGGACCAGGGTGTGCACCTTCTGCGATCGCACCCCCAGCCAGTTGTAGAAGTCGATCTGGATCTCCCCGGACCCGAAGCGGTCGACGACGGTGCGCAGCAACGCGATTCCGTCGTCGCGGGTCAGGTACATGCTGATGCCCTCGGCGACCAGCAGCACCGGCCGGCCGGGGGGGATGCGGTCCAGCCAGGACAGGTCGGTCGCCGAGGTGGCGATCAGGTGATAGCCCGGCCGGGTCGGATAGATCTTCTCCCGCAACGCGATCACCGCCGGGTAGTCGACGTCGTACCACCGCACGCCGGGCCCGGGGTCCAGCCGGAAGACCCGGCTGTCCAGCCCGCAGCCCAGGTGCACCACGGTGGCCTCCGGGTGAACGGCCAGGAACTGGCGCACCCAGATGTCGTACTGGGCGGTGCGCACGGTGATCAGTGGCGCCCAGCCGGCGCCGATGCCGGTCTCGGCGAAGTCGAAGTCGAGCCGGCCGGCCGCCTCCCGGGCGTACCGGTCGCCGAGCACCGGCCGGTGGAAGTCGGCGTCGAGCGCCTTAAGGTGCAGCGTCGTCAGCATCGTCTGCGCGGCGCCGTGCAGGTCGTCGACACGCACTTTTTCGGTCACGCCGGCAAGGCTAATCGCTGGTCGTCCGGGGCGCCGCACGGCCATCCGTTTTCCGCTGCGCAGAAGGGTAAGGAGCTCCGATGACCCCGATCAGTACCTCGCAGTACCTGCTCGACCAGGTGCGCCGCCGGGCGAATCCGACGTTGAGCACCCTGCCCGGGATGCGCGGGCTGGAGCGGCTGGCGGTCGACCGCAAGTGGAAGACCAAGACACTGGCCAGCCCGCCGCCGGGCAGCGGACTCAAGCCGGTGCTCGGCGACTCCGGCCTGCCGGTGCTCGGCCACAGCATCGAGATGCTCCGCAGCGGACCGGATTTCGCGCTGCGGATGTATCGCAAGTACGGCCCGGTGTTCTACTCCGCGGTGAGCGTGCTGCCGTCGGTGAACCTGCTCGGGCCGGACGCCACCCAGGCGGCGTTCTTCAACAAGAACAAGGATTTCTCCCAGGAGGGCTGGTACCCGATCTGCGGCCCGTTCTTCAACCGGGGGCTGATGCTGCTCGACTTCGACGAGCACCTGTTCCACAAGCGGATCATGCAGGAGGCGTTCACCC
>NZ_JBYCLB010000002.1:0-1755 GCF_057473705.1 Mycobacterium sp. TH-M15
ACGCACTTACCTTTGGCGATCGCGTCGGTGTTGGCCGCCACCCGCTTTTTGTAGCTGGTGGTGTCGGTGACGGTCACGGTGACCTTCGATGTGCTCCCGGTGGTGCTGTCCGGGGTGAGGGTGATGGTGTTACCGGTGACGGAATCGACCACCCCGCGGACTGCCCGGTGTTCTACCGGCGCCGCAGACGGTGTGGTGGAATTCGAGTCCTGCAGCTGCGGACACTTACCGTCGACCGCGCTGCTGATCCGGACCCATTGGGCGGTGATCGCGCCGCTGCTTGCCGGGGCGCTCTGCGGGGTGGGGCCGGCCTTGATGCAGCTGCCGAGGGCGACGTCGCTCAGGTGAGCCGGGAGGGCCTCCCTGATCTCGGTGGAACTCGCGTACTGCACCGTGGCGGTCCCAGTCGTCTGGGTGACCTGGAGCGTGTTGCCCGACACCGATGCGATCAGGCCGATGACGTGGTCGCTCTGGGCGTACGCCGGCGCCGGCGAGGAGAGTGCGGCCAAAGACAGTGCGGTGGCCCCGGTGACCGCGAGGAACGCACGTCGGGGCGGGAGAGCGAGGGCAGGCATCACCATGCTCCGATCGTGGACGTCGTGCGCCGGTGTGCGCGACAGCTGTGGGCAAAGCGGGCAGTACCACCGTCTGCCGTGGAGTTATCAGCAGGCTTTTTTCACTCTATGAGCCCGCTGTGTATACCGCTCGCGCTGCCGCCGGATCTGCGCCGGGGAACAGCGCGGCCGTTTCCGGCGTTGGGCCAATCATGGCTACCCAGAATCTCACTTCAGAGCAGTTCAACGAAACCGTTGCCGGCAATGACATTGTGCTGGTCGACTTCTGGGCCTCGTGGTGCGGGCCGTGCCGGTCCTTCGCGCCCACGTTCGCGGCAGCGGCGGAGAAGCACCCTGACATCGTCTTCGCCAAGGTCGACACCGAGGCCGAACAGCAGTTGGCCGCGGCCGCCCAGATCCGGTCCATCCCCACCCTGATGGCGTTCAAGAAGGGCACGCTGGTGTTCAACCAGGCCGGGGCGTTGCCGCCGGCGGCGCTGGAGGATCTGGTCCAACAAGTCAGGGACCTCGACGTCGACGCCGCACTCGCCGCGCGGGCCCAGGCGCAAAAAGAGCCGCCCCAGCAGGCGTGAGCCGACGCACGCGATAGCGTGCAACACGTGACCGGCACAGCTGGATTTGTCCGTGTCGACCGCCCGCGTCCGCAGGTCGCCTTGATCACCCTCAACCGACCGGAGCGGATGAACTCGATGGCGTTCGACGTCATGGTGCCGCTTCACGATGTGCTGCGGCAGGTCAGCTACGACAACTCGGTTCGGGTGGTGGTGCTGACCGGCGCCGGGCGCGGCTTCTCATCCGGCGCGGACCACAAGTCGGCGGGCCGGGTGCCGCATGCGACGGGGCTGACCCGCCCCAGCTACGGACTGCGGTCGATGGAACTGCTCGACGACGTCGTCCTGATGCTGCGCCGGATGCACCAGCCGGTGATCGCCGCGGTCAACGGTGCGGCCATCGGCGGCGGACTATGCCTGGCGCTGGCCGCCGACATCCGGGTCGCCGCAGCCGGTGCCTACTTCCGGGCGGCGGGTATCAACAACGGCTTGACCGCGAGCGAGCTGGGGCTGAGCTACCTGCTGCCCCGGGCGATCGGGGCGTCGCGAGCGTTTGAGATCATGCTCACCGGCCGCGACGTCGACGCGCGCGAAGCCGAGCGGATCGGGCTGGTGTCGCGTATCGTGCC
>NZ_JBYCLB010000003.1:0-3893 GCF_057473705.1 Mycobacterium sp. TH-M15
GGGTGCACCGCGGTGTGCGCCACCTGGCCGGCGTCGACGTAGCCGGGGGTGTACACGCCGTAGATCTGGCCGTCGCCCGGCGGCGCGGTGGGGGCGAAGCCCGGGTAGCTGGCCAGCGCGAGTTCGACTGCGGCCGCGGAGAATTTCCGACCGACCTGGGCCGGATCGGGGTCGCGGACCACGCAGTGCAGCAGCGCGCTGGCGGCCTCCTCGGTGTCGGCGTCCGGGCGGTCGGTGCGGGCCAGCGTCCAGCGCAGCTCGGCCGGTTTGACGGTGAGGCTGGACTCCAGCTGGCGCCGCAGCAGTGCGGCCTTGGCTTCGATGTCCAAGCCGGTCAGGATGAACGTCATCGCGTTGCGGAAGCCGCCGATGCCGTTCAGCGAGACCTTGAGCGTCGGCGGCGGCGGCTCGCCGGTCACCCCGGAGATCCGCACCCGGTCGGGACCGGCCGCATCGTCGCCGGCCAGCTGCACGCTGTCCAGCCGGGCGGTGACGTCGGGGTTGGCGTACCGGGCGCCGGTCACCTCGTAGAGCAGCTGTGCGGTCACCGTGTCGATGCTGACCAGCCCGCCGGTGCCGGGGTGCTTGGTGATCACCGACGAGCCGTCGGGGTGGATCTCGGCCAGCGGGAAGCCGGCGTTCAGCAGACTCCCGGGGCCGGGGATCGCCGGCAGCTCGGTGAAGAACGCGTAGTTGCCGCCGGTGGCCTGCACGCCGCACTCGATGACGTGGCCGGCGACCACCGCGCCGGCCAGCCGGTCGTAGTCGGTGGGTGCCCAGCCGAAGTGCGCGGCGGCCGGGCCGACGATCACCGAAGCGTCGGTGACCCGGCCGGTGACCACCACGTCGGCGCCGGCGTTGAGGCAGTCGACGATTCCCCAGGCGCCCAGGTAGGCGTTGGCGGTCAGCGGCGTGACGTCGCCCGATGTGGCCGGCCCGCCGGCCGCCAGGCCGAGCGGCTGCACCCGGGACAGCAGGTCGTCACCCTCGACGTGGGCCACCTTCGCCGGGATGCCGAGCCGGTCGGCGAGCTCGCGCACCGCGTCGGCCAGGCCGGCCGGGTTGAGTCCGCCGGCGTTGGCGACGATCCGCACCCTGCGGTCGTGGGCCAGCCCCAGGCACTGCTCGAGCTGGGTCAGGAAGGTCCGTGCGTAGCCGCGCTCCGGGTGCTTGGCCCGGTCGCGGCCCAGGATCAGCATGGTCAGCTCGGCCAGGTAGTCCCCGGTGAGGTAGTCGAGCTCCCCGCCGGCCAGCATCTCGTGCATCGCCGACAGCCGGTCGCCGTAGAAGCCCGAGCAGTTCCCGATCCGGACCGGGGCCGTCATGTACCACCTCTTCAACCAACTGGTCGGTCAGCCTTGGATCGCCCGAGACTACCATTTTGGAGCGGGTGCTGGTCACCGGCTATCCTCGCTGGAGTCGCGCCGTTGGTTCTGGCCCCGGCAGCACCTCCGACCCGGTAACCACCCCCTAGCAAGGAAGAAGTCCCACCATGGCCGTGCCGAAGCGCAGGATGTCGCGTGCGAACACCCGTCACCGCCGCGCGCAGTGGAAAGCCGAAAGCGCGGGGCTGGTCAACGTCTCCGTCGCCGGAAAGCAGCACAAAGTGCCCCGTCGGCTACTCAAAGCCGCGCGTCTGGGCCTGATTGATCTCGATCGTCGCTGACATACCGGTATAACCAATACAGGGCCGCCACTCGGCAGTTCGCGAGACGATTGGATGACACCGATGCCGCTGCGGATTCTGGTTGTTGACGACGATCGTGCGGTGCGGGAGTCGCTGCGTCGGTCGCTGTCGTTCAACGGTTACTCGGTCTCGCTGGCCACCGACGGTGTCGAGGCGATGGACGCGATCAGCAACGACCGACCGGACGCGATGATCCTGGACGTGATGATGCCGCGGTTGGACGGCCTGGAGGTCTGTCGCCAGCTGCGCAGCACCGGCGACGACCTGCCGGTCCTGGTGCTGACCGCCCGCGACTCGGTCTCCGAGCGGGTGGCCGGACTCGACGCCGGTGCCGACGACTACCTGCCCAAACCGTTCGCGCTGGAAGAGCTGCTGGCGCGGATGCGGGCGCTGCTTCGCCGCACCACCGCCGAGGAGGTCGCCGATTCGGCGCCGATGAGCTTCGAGGACCTGACCCTGGACCCGGTGACCCGCGAGGTCACCCGGGGTGAACGGCGGATCAGCCTGACCCGCACCGAATTCGCCCTGCTGGAGATGCTGATCGCCAATCCGCGCCGGGTGCTCACCCGCAGCCGCATTCTCGAGGAGGTGTGGGGCTTCGACTTCCCCACCTCGGGCAATGCGCTGGAGGTCTACATCGGGTACCTGCGCCGCAAGACCGAGGCCGAGGGTGAGCCGCGGCTGATCTACACCGTGCGGGGGGTGGGATACGTCCTGCGCGAGACACCCCCCTGATGGGGGCCGGTCGCCTGATGCGGCTGTTTCCCCGGCGACTCAGCACCCCGCGGCGTGGGGACCGATCGCTGTCGCTGGAATCGCGGGTGATGCTGCTGGCGATATCGATGGTTGCGCTGGTGGTGTTCCTGGTGGCGTTCGCTGTCTACCGGGTGGTGGGCTCGGCGCTCTACACCGACATCGACAACCAGCTGCAGAGCCGGGTGGAGATGCTGATCGCCAGCGGCTCGCTGGCCGTCGATCCGCGCAAGGCGATCGAGGGCACCGCGTACTCCGATGTCAACGCCATGCTGGTGGACCCGGATCGGCGGTCGATCTACACCGCCAACCAGCCGGGTCAGCGGGTGCCGATCGACTCACCCGAGCGGCGGGTCATCCGCGGCGAGTTGTTCAAATCCCAGCGCACCGTCTCCCGCCAGCGGGTGCTGGCGGTGCGGCTGCCCGACGGCCACAGCACGCTGGTCGTCTCCAAGAGCCTGGCCCCCACCGACGCGGTGATGGTGAAGCTGCGCCGGGTGCTGTTGATCGTCGACGCGATCGGCATGGCGGTGGCCGCGGCCGCGGGCTGGATGGTCACCCGGGCCGGGTTGCGGCCGGTGGGCCGGCTGACCAAAGCGGCCGAGCGGGTGGCGCGCACCGATGATCTGCGGCCGATCACGGTGCACGGCAGCGACGAGTTGGCCCGGCTCACCGAGGCGTTCAACGCGATGTTGCGCGCGCTGGCCGAGTCGCGCGAGCGGCAGGCTCGGCTGGTCACCGACGCCGGCCACGAGCTGAAGACGCCGCTCACCTCGCTGCGGACGAACACCGAGCTGTTGATGGCCGCGATGGCCCCCGGTGCGCCACCGCTGCCGGAGCAGGAGATGGCGGAGCTGCGGGCCGACGTCACCGGCCAGATCGAGGAGCTGACGACCCTGGTCGGTGATCTGGTGGACCTCACCCGCGACGACCGGCGCGAGGCGGTGTTCGAGCAGGTGGACATGGCCGAGATCATCGACCGCACGATGGAGCGGGTCCGGCGGCGGCGCAACGACGTCACCTTCGACGTGAACGTGATCCCGTGGCAGGTGTACGGGGACGCCGCCGGGCTGTCCCGAGCGGTGCTGAACCTGCTGGACAACGCGGCCAAGTGGAGTCCGTCCGGCGGGCGGGTCGAGCTGCGGATGACCCGGGTCGACCCGGCCCACGTCGACCTGGTCGTCTCCGACCACGGTCCCGGAATCCCACCGCAGGAGCGAGACCTGGTGTTCGAGCGGTTCTTCCGGTCGGACTCGGCGCGGGCCATGCCGGGGTCGGGGTTGGGGCTGGCGATCGTCAAACAGGTCGTGCTCAAGCACGGCGGCGCGATCGGCATCGAGGAGACGGTGCCCGGCGGAGACCCCCCGGGGACGTCGTTTCACATGCTGCTGCCCGGCGGAGCGGGCGGCGGTGCGCCGGCGGCCGGGCAGACCGCCGTCGGCGCTGCCGCGAC
>NZ_JBYCLB010000004.1:0-3701 GCF_057473705.1 Mycobacterium sp. TH-M15
CGCTGCGGGTCAACTGGGTGCTCGGCCTGCAGCTGTTCGACTATACCGGCGAGACGTCGCCGGGCGAGGTGGCGGGAACGTGGCATCAGTTGGCGGACCGGCTGCAGCATCTGGTGCTGCCGTCGCTCACCCTGGCGCTGGGAGCGGCCGCCGGGTTCAGCCGCTACCAGCGCAACGCGATGCTCGACGTGCTCGACCAGGACTTCATCCGCACCGCCCGGGCCAAGGGCCTGACCCGGCGCCGTGCCCTGTTCAAGCACGGCCTGCGCACCGCGCTGATCCCGATGGCGACCCTGTTCGCCTACGGGGTGGCCGGGCTGGTCACCGGCGCGGTGTTCGTGGAGAAGATCTTCGGCTGGCACGGCATGGGCGAGTGGGTGGTGCAGGGGGTGGCCACCCAGGACACCAATATCGTCGCGGCGATCACCGTCTTCTCCGGCGCCGCGGTGCTGGCGGCGGGTCTGCTCTCCGACGTCATCTACGCGGTGCTGGACCCGCGGGTGCGGCTGGGCTGAGCCGTGACCACCCCCGAGATCGCGGCGGCGGCCGCAACGCAGACCCCGGTGACGTTCGCCTCGCGTCGCACGCTGGTGTTGCGGCGCTTCCTGCGCAGCCGCTCCGCGGTGGCCTCGCTGGTGGCGTTGGTGGTGATGTTCGTGGCCTGCTACGCGCTGCCGCCGCTGCTGCCCTACTCGTATGCCGACCTGGACTACTCCGCGCTGCTGACGCCGCCGAACCGCACCCACTGGCTGGGCACCAACGCGCTCGGCCAGGACCTGCTCGCGCAGATCCTGCGCGGGATGCAGAAGTCCATGCTGATCGGTGTCTGCGTCGCGTTCGTCTCCACCGTGATCGCCGCGACCGTCGGCGCCGTCTCCGGATATTTCGGCGGCTGGCGCGACCGGGTGCTGATGTCGATGGTGGACCTGCTGTTGGTGGTGCCGGCCTTCATCCTGATCGCCATCGTCACGCCGCGGACCAAGGGATCGGGCAACATCGCGCTGCTGATCCTGCTGCTGGCCGCGTTCAGCTGGATGGTCAGCGCCCGGATGGTGCGCGGCCTGACGATGAGTCTGCGTGATCGGGAATTCATCCGCGCCGCACGGTATATGGGGGTGTCCAGCCGCCGGATCATCGTCGAGCACATCGTCCCGAACGTGGCGTCCATCCTGATCATCGACACCGCGCTGAACGTCGCGGTGGCGATCCTGGCCGAAACCGGGTTGAGCTACCTGGGGTTCGGCATCCAGCCGCCGGACGTCTCGCTGGGCACCCTGATCGCCGACGGTACCGCCTCGGCGATCACCTTCCCGTGGGTCTTCTTGTTCCCGGCCGGGGTGTTGGTCGCAATCCTGGTCTGCGCCAACGTCATCGGCGACGGACTGCGCGACGCGCTCGATCCGGACAGCGCCACCCTGCGCGGCGGGGCCCGATGAGCCCGCTGTTGGAGGTGAGCGACCTCGCCGTCACGTTCGTCACCGGCACCGAGCGGGTGGCCGCGGTGCGTGGGGTCAGCTACCAGATCAGCCCCGGCGAAGTGGTCGCGATGGTCGGCGAGTCCGGGTCGGGCAAGTCGGCGGCGGCGATGGCCGTGGTCGGCCTGCTACCGGCATACGCCCGGGTCTCCGGCTCGGTGCGGTTGCACGGCACCGAGTTGATCGGGCTGCCCGATGCCGCCATGTCGACGTTCCGCGGCGCCTCGATCGGGGTGGTGTTCCAGGATCCGATGTCGGCGCTGACCCCGGTCTACCCGGTCGGCGACCAGGTCGCCGAGGCGATCGAGGTGCACCGGCCGCAGCTGGGCAAGGCGGCGGCACACCGGCGGGCCGTCGAGCTGCTCGAGCTGGTCGGCATCGCCCAGCCGGAGCGGCGGGCGCGGGCGTTCCCGCACGAACTCTCCGGCGGGGAGCGGCAACGGGTGGTGATCGCGATCGCCATCGCCTGCGACCCGGACCTGCTGATCTGCGACGAGCCCACCACCGCGCTCGACGTCACCGTGCAGGCCCAGATCCTGGACGTGCTCAAGACCGCCCGCGACGCCACCGGCGCCGGCGTGCTGATCATCACCCACGACCTGGGGGTGGTCGCCGAGTTCGCCGACCGCGCCCTGGTGATGTACGCCGGCCGGGTGGTGGAGAGCGCCCCGGTCGACGTGTTGTATCGCGACCGGCGGATGCCCTACACCGTCGGGCTGCTGGGTTCGGTGCCGCGGCTGGACGCCGCGCAGGGCACCCGGCTGGTGCCGATCCCCGGTTCGCCGCCGACGCTGACCGTGCTGAGCCCGGGCTGCCCCTTTGCGCCGCGCTGCCCGCTGGCGGTCGACGCCTGCCGGGAACGCGAGCCCGACCTGGTGAGCGTCGGCGAAGACCACCGCGCCGCGTGCATCCGCACCGAGCAGGTCGCCGGCCGCAGCGCCGCCGACATCTACCGGGTCAGCACCGGCGCTCCGTCGGCTCAGACCGGCGACGCGCCGGTCGTGTTACGGGTTCGCGACCTGGTGAAGACCTACCCGCTGACCAAGGGCGCGGTGCTGCGCCGCCGGGTCGGCGAGGTTCGCGCCGTGGACGGGGTGGGTTTCGAGTTGCACCAGGGCCGGACGCTGGGCATCGTCGGCGAGTCGGGGTCGGGGAAATCCACCACGCTGCACCAGATTCTGGAACTTGCCGCACCGCAGTCCGGGACGATCGAGGTGCTCGGCACCGATGTTGCACTGCTCAAGCCGGACAGCAGGCGGGCGTTGCGGCGTGACCTGCAGGTCGTCTTCCAGGATCCGGTGGCGTCCCTGGACCCCCGGCTGCCGGTGTTCGATGTGCTGGCTGAGCCGTTGCGCGCCAACGGGTTCGACAAGGCAGAGATCCACACCCGGGTGGCCGGCCTGCTGGACACGGTGGGCCTGCGGCAGGCCGACGCCAACCGGTACCCGGCCGAGTTCTCCGGTGGACAGAAACAGCGGATCGGCGTCGCCCGGGCGTTGGCGCTGGAGCCGAGGATCTTGGCGCTCGACGAGCCGGTCTCCGCACTGGACGTCTCCATTCAGGCCGGCATCATCAACCTGCTGCTGGACCTGCAGGATCGGCTAGGGCTCTCTTATCTCTTCGTCTCGCATGATCTTTCCGTGGTCAAGCATCTGGCGCACCGGGTGGTGGTGATGCTCAAAGGGGCGATCGTCGAGCACGGCGACGCCGAGCGGGTGTTCACCAACCCGCAGCACGACTACACCCGCAAGCTGCTGGCCGCGGTGCCGAAGCCGGAGCCGGCGGATGGCTAGGCCGGCATTCGTGACGCCGACTCTGCGCTCACGGCGTCGTTTCGCCGCGAAACCGCACTGTGGGCGCAGAGTCGATGCGACACAGCGCCGCGTCGCGGCCGTGGCGCTGGCCGCGCTGCTGGCGCTGAGCGGCTGCTCGGCCGCCGACTACGACGTCACCGCCCCAGCCGGCACCTCGACCGTCGGCGCGGTCAGCGACATCAACCCGCAGGACCCGGCCACCCTGCGCGACGGCGGCAACCTGCGGCTGACGCTCGGCCAGTTCCCGCCCAACTTCAACCCGCTGCACATCGACGGCAACCTGGCCGACACCGGCTCGGTGCTCAAGCCGACCATGCCGCGCGCCTTCGTCATCGGCCCGGACGGGTCGGCCACCGTCGACACCGACTACTTCTCCGGTGTCGAACTGACCCGGACCGATCCGCAGGTGGTC
>NZ_JBYCLB010000005.1:0-1997 GCF_057473705.1 Mycobacterium sp. TH-M15
CCGCGGGGTCGCCCGGGTCCTCGTCGCGGACCGCCAGACCGCTGCGAGTGACCAGCCACAGCCGCGGCGACGTGCCGGGCCAGCAGACGGCGGTGGCGCGGGCAATGGTCCAGACCGCCCAGGTCAATTCGCGGGCACGGTCCAGCGCGCCGTCCGGGTCGGTGCCGTCGAACGGCTGCTTGCCGACGAACGCGACGATTCCGACCGCCGGCGCGCTCGGATCGGCGGCGGCCTCGGCGCAGGCGTCTGCGATCGTGCCATAGAGGCCGGCGCTGATCACCCGCCGAGTCGGTGAGCTGAGCCGGGCGGCGAATTGCACTGCAATAGACTGTGTTTCAGCGTCGTCATCGACGAGCAGCAGCCAGCTTCCAGCCGGCGGGGCTGAACCGATTTCCGGGGTTTCCGGTGCCGGGCGCTCCACCCATTCGGTGTCGAAGACCTTCTGCGCAAGTGGCAACCGCAGCGTGGCGAGGTCTACCGGCCGCAGCTGCACCCCGGTGAGTTCGGCGGTCACAGTGCCCGCATCATCGGTGAGGACGACGCGGCCCAGGTAGCCCGAGTGGTCGGCGTCGCGCTGCTCGATCAGCTCGGCGCGGCAGCGGGCCCGTCGCCCGACTCGCCCGAACACCCGGGCCTTTGCCACAGACGCAGTCTGGTAGACCGGAGCGGATTCGGCCGGCGCGGCGGCGACAGCGGCCAGATGTCGCAGCGCGGCATCGACCATCGCTGGGTGAATCGCGTAGCGGGGGTGGCCGATAACGTCGTCGGCGAGCGTGATCTCAATCTCGTCGATGTCGCGGTCGCCACCACCGGGTTCGTCCGCCGCGCCGGGGGCGTTCTTGGGTGCCGCCTCGACGTCGGCGGTCGCAGAGACAGACCAGGCGCCGCCGGGCGGACGGGCATGGATCTCGACCCGGGTTGCCTGGTCGTCCCGGCCACCCCGGGTGAGCTGCGTGGTGACCTCCATGTGGTGCTCGACCGGGAGCGCCTGCCCGATCTCGAGCCTGCTGACCTGGACAGACTCGGCCGGCAGCCCAAGCGCCTGGCAGCCGGCGGCAAGCGCCATCTCCACAAAGCCCGCCGCAGGCAGCACGGTCCGCCCCTCGATCGTGTGTCCTGCTAGCCACGGCATGGCCTCGACGGTGGTCTCTGCCTGCCACACGTGGTCGCGGCCGGACAGCAGCTCGACATGCACCCCGAGCAGTGGGTGGATATCGGGCTGCGGTTGCGCGGTGGGCGTGATCCAGTGCCGTGAGTGCTGCCACGGGGACAACGGAAGGTCGGCAAACTTCCCGGTACCCGGGGCGATGACGCCGACTGCGGCCAGTTGTGCGTGCAAGAACAGGGTTTCGTCGTCGACGCGCTTGATCGCCGAGGTGACCACGGCGCCGGCGGCGGTGTGGAGTGGGGCCGGCGATGCCGCCTCGAGCGTCTCGCCGATGGCGTAGGTCAGCAGCGGATGCGGGCTCATCTCGATGAAGGCGGCGTGGTTCTGCGCCAGGGAGGTGACGGCCTGGCTGAACCGCACCGGGTTGCGCAGATTGGCCACCCAATAGTCGGCATCAAACGTCGGCGCCTTACCGGCGGTTCGGCCGGTCTCACCAACCGTGCTGACGAACCCGATCGTGGGCACCGCCGGCACCAGACCCGCCAGCGCCGCCCGCAGCTCCGGCAGAATCGGATCCACCGTAGCGTGATGCGAGGCCACATCGACCTCCACCCGCCGCGCCAACCGCCCCCGCGCATCCACCGCGGCGATCACCGCATCAACCTGCTCCGGTGGCCCGGCGATCACCGTCTGCTGCGGCGCCGCATACACCGCCACACCCACATCCGAGACGCCCGCGCAATCGGCCAGCAGCGCCTCGACCGCCTCGGCGTCAAGCTCCAGCAGCGCCATCGCACCCTGACCGGCCAGCCGCGCCATCAGCGCCGAGCGGGTCGCGATCACCTTCAACCCATCGGCCGGGCTCAACGCCCCGGCCACCACCGCCGCA
>NZ_JBYCLB010000006.1:0-3391 GCF_057473705.1 Mycobacterium sp. TH-M15
CTCGGTCAGCGAGCCGCGCGCCCGGAACGCTCCCCGCCAAGCTGCGTCGGCATCGGCGATGCTGCCGCCGACGATCTGGGCGGGCAGGCCGCGCACCGGCCGGCCGCGCAGGTCCAGCAGGCCGGTCTGCCGGGCCAGCGCCTCGCCGTCCTTGGTCACCCGCAGCACGTAGCGGGTGTTCTTGCGGATGCCGCTCGCCGACAGCACGTGCACGATCGCGGTGTAGCCGTACAGATCGAAGATGTCCTTTTTCAACCGACGGGCGATGACCCCCTGGTCCACCTCCGCCTCGACGACCACCCGGCCGGCCACGATGTGCAGCCCACCGGCGAAGCGCAGCAGCGACGCGACCTCGGCCCGGCGGGCACTGACCGAGTTGACCGACAGCCGGCTCAGTTCGTCTTTGACTTCGGCCGTCATCGCCACGGCTGGTCACCTCCCGGTCCGGTCCCACTCGCACCACGCACGTCGCCCCGCCGGCCACCACCGTCGACCGGAATCGGGATGGGCGTCGGAACCGTCGGCGACACGATTCCGCTATCCCGCACCTCGTTCAGCGCCGCCGCCAGCTTCGCCGGGTCATGTAAAGGTGTACCAGGTCGGGCGACGTCGACGAACCGAACGTCGGCGTGCAGCAGCGTCCCGGCTCGGCGGAGCTGCTCGCGTTCCTGCTCACCGGGGACCCGGCCGGCGTCGATGATGATGTGGTGCACGGCGAAACCCGGTGCGTGCTGGGCCAGCACCTGCAGGTGCCGCTCCACCGAGAAGCCGGCGGTCTCCCCCGGCTCGTCGGCCAGATTCACCACCAGGGCACGGCGCGCGGTGGTCGCCTGCAGCGCCGCCGCCAGCCCGGGTACCAGCAGGTGCGGGATCACGCTGGTGAACCACGACCCGGGACCGAGCACCACCAGATCGGCCGACATGATCGCGTCGACGGCCTGCCGGGTGGCCGGTGGGTCGGCCGGCAGCAGCCGGACCCGGCGCACCGTGCCGGGTGTGGTCGCGATCGCCACCTGACCGCGGATCAGCCGGACCGTCCGCGGGTCGGCCGCCAGCCCGGAGACGTCGGCCTCGATCCGCAACGCGACCGGGCACATCGGCAGCACCCGGCCCTTGACGCCCAGCACCCGGCCGATCTCGTCGAGGGCGGCGACCGGGTCGGCGAGCAGTTCGTTGACCCCGGCCAGCAGCAGGTTGCCGATCGGATGCCCGGCCAGCGCCCCACTGCCGCCGAACCGGTGCTGCAGGATGGTGGCCCACAGCCGGCCGACCGGGCTGTCGGAGGCCAGCGCCGCCAACGCCATCCGCAGGTCGCCGGGCGGCACCACGTCCAGCTCGGCGCGGAGCCGGCCGGACGATCCGCCGTCGTCGGCGACGGTCACCACCGCGGTCACGTGCGGGGTCAGCCGCCGGGCGGCCGACAAGGTCGCGTACAGGCCGTGGCCACCGCCGAGGGCGACGATCCGTTGACTCATTCGCGGCCCATGTCCCGATGCAGCACCCGCGCCGACAACTCGCCCTGACCGTCCTCTTCCTCCAGCAGCCGGGCCAGCGCCTCGGCGATGGCGACGCTGCGATGCTTGCCGCCGGTGCAGCCGATGGCGACGGTCATGTACCGCTTCCCTTCCCGGCGGTAGCCGCCGACCACCAACGCCAGCAGCCGACGATAGGCGTCGAAGAACTCGTCGGCGCCGGGCTGGCCCAGCACGTAGTCGCGCACCGCCGGATGCTGCCCGGTGTGCGGCCGCAGCTCGTCCACCCAGTGCGGATTGGGCAGGAACCGGACGTCCATCACCATGTCGGCATCCATCGGCAGACCGTATTTGAACCCGAACGACTCCACGGTGACGCTGATCGGAGCCGCGCCGGATCCCCCGCCGAACACGCCTTCGATGCTCTCCCGCAGCTCCCGCACCGACAGTTCGGAGGTGTCGATCACCAGGTCGGCGACCGCACGGACCGGGGCCAGCATCTCCCGCTCGGTGGAGATGCCCTCGGCAAGGGTCTGCTCCCCCTGCAGCGGGTGGCTGCGCCGGTTGTGTTCGTAGCGACGGATCAGCGCGTCGTTGGAGGCCTCCAGGAACAGCACCCGGGGCTCGACGCCACGGGTGGCCAGCGCGGCCCGCACCGAGTCCAGGTTGCCGGTGAAACCGCGCGAGCGCACGTCCATCACCACCGCGAGCTGGGTGATCTGCGAACCGGCCGCCAGCCCCAGGTCCACCATCTGGGCGATCAGCTCCGGCGGCAGGTTGTCGGCGACGTACCAGCCCAGGTCCTCCAGCACCTTGGCGACGGTGCCGCGTCCGGCGCCGGAGAGCCCGGTCACCAGCACCACGTCGATCTCCGATCCGGTGTCCGGCCGGCCCACGTCGGTCCCCTCGATCATCCCGGCATCCGCTCCCGCTCGGTGTCGTCGGCCGGTCTGCCCAGCGCGTCGATGACGGCGGCCGCGGTGCCCGCGCCGATGCCCGGGACCGAGGTGATCTCGTCGACCGTCGCCTTCTTGAGCCGGGCCAGCGAGCCGAAGTGCGAGATCAGCGCCTTTCGCCGGTATTCGCCGAGACCCGGCACCGAGTCCAGCGCCGACGCCGTCATCCGCTTGGACCGCTTGCTGCGGTGATAACCGATCGCGAACCGGTGCGCCTCGTCGCGGACCCGCTGCAGCAGGTACAGCCCCTCGCTGTTCCGCGGCAGGATGACCGGGTCCGGCTCGGACGGTACCCACACCTCCTCCAGCCGCTTGGCCAGGCCGATCGTCGCGATGTCGGTGATGCCCAGCTCGTCCAGCACCGCCGCCGCGGCATTGACCTGGGGCGCTCCGCCGTCCACCACGTACAGATTGGGCGGATAGCCGAACTTGCGCGACTTTCCTTCCGGGGCAACGACTCCCTCCCCCTGGGCCTGAAGGTGCCGGTGAAACCGCCGCCGGGTCACCTCGGCGATCGAGGCGACGTCGTCGGAGCGCCCCTCCCCGGCGGCGTCCCGGATGGCGAAGTGCCGGTAGTCCGACTTACGCGGCAGACCGTCCTCGAACACCACCAGCGATCCCACCACGTCGGTGCCCTGCACGTGGCTGATGTCCACGCACTCGATCCGCAACGGCGCCTCGGCCAACCCCAGTGCCTCCTGAATGCTTTGCAGCGCAGCAGATCTGGCAGTGAAGTCACCGGCCCGTCTCAGCTTGTGCTGCTGCAGCGCCTCTCTGGCGTTGCGCTGGACGGTCTCGGCCAGCGCCCGCTTGTCGCCGCGCTGCGCCACCCGCAGCGACACCCGGGACCCGCGCAGCCCGGAGAGCCAGTCGGTCAGCTCGCCGGCATTGGCCGGCAGGCACGGAACCAGCACCTCGCGGGGCACCGAATCCGCCGACACGTCGGCGGCCGCCTCCAGCTCG
>NZ_JBYCLB010000007.1:0-5601 GCF_057473705.1 Mycobacterium sp. TH-M15
GGGGTAGGGGTAGGGGTTCCTCGCCCGGCGTCGGCGTTGGGGTGGTTCGGGTTCGGGATCGTCGGCGAGATAGCTGATCCGGGCCGGTGCACCCGGCGCACCACCGCTACTGGCCAGCTACCGGTGGACCCCGCGAATTCCGGATTGCTGGCGCACACCTTGAATTTCCCGGACGAAAGCGCCGAGCAGATCGGCGTCTACAGCGCACCCGGCTGGCTGCACTTCGGAGACGACCCCTTTGTGGCAACGAAGCTGTTCCAGGACGCCGGCGTCACGTGGGTGTCGCATGCCTTGGGAACGGTGTATGAAGCACGCGACCCCGACGCCGCCGGACACTTAACCGAGAAGTACACGGCCCTCGTCGCCGACGCATCACGCCGAGGCGGTGAGCGCGCCGCCCGGCCTGCCGGCCGCACGATGTTTCGAGCGAACAGCCGGTGCCGCGAAGCTCGCCGATTCAAACGTGGACCACTACATGATCGCCACGGTCTCCGACACCGAAAAGGACGTCAAGCAACAGATCTCAGCCCAATACCGGATTCTGGCCGGCCGGTGGAGCTGCATACGCCATTGGGGCGCGAGTGGACTGCGGCAGGCCAACATGCGCATTGCTGAACTGGGCTTTCGACTAGCTGACAGAGAGTGGCAGACGCCGTGGCGCTGAGTGTCGGTTCGGTGGTCGGGGGCTACCGGATCGAGCAGGTGCTCGGCTCCGGCGGGATGGGCACGGTGTACCTGGCGGCCAACCCAGTGCTGCCGCGGCACGACGCGCTGAAGGTGCTCAATCCCGAGTTGTCGCAGGACGAGTCGTTCCGGGCCCGGTTCATCCGGGAGGCCGCACTCGCCGCCCGGCTGGACCATCCCAACATCGTCGCGGTGCACAACCGCGGCGAGACCGAGGAGGGTCAGCTCTGGATCGCCATGCAGTACATCGCCGGCACCGACGCCGACAAGGAGGCCAAGCAGGGCCGGATGAGCCCGCAGCGCGCGGCCTACATCGTCGGCGAGGTGGCCAAGGCGCTGGACCACGCCCACCGGCACGGCCTGATCCACCGCGACGTCAAGCCGGCCAACTTCCTGCTCGCGCCGGGCGACGGCGCCGAGCGGGTGTTCTTGGCCGACTTCGGGATCGCCCGCGGCGACGACGACACCGGTGAGCTGACCAAATCCGGTGTGGTGTTGTCGACGGTGGCCTACGGCGCCCCGGAGACGCTGTCCGGTGCGCCGGTGGACGGGCGAGCGGACATCTACTCGCTGGGCTGTTCGCTGTATCGGCTGCTGGCCGGTCAGGCGCCGTTCGCCGCCGCCGGAAACATGGCCGCGGCCGCGGCCGCGCACCTGCTGCAGCCGCCACCGCGGGTCACCGATCTGGCGCGGGGGCTGCCGCGCGGCATCGACGTGGTGCTCGCCCGGGCGATGGCCAAGGATCCGGCCCAGCGATACCAGAGCGCTCGCGAGTTCGCCGCCGCGGCAACCGATGCGCTGCAGGGCCGCACCGACGCGCTGCCCGGTGCGCGTGGGCACGCCGACCCGACCCGACCGGTGCAGCAGGGGGTGCCGGCGGTACTCGGACCGCGCCCGCCGGGCTGGCCCGCGCGGCCACGGCATCGGTGGTGGCAGCGCAAACGCTGGGTGGCACTACTGGCCGCGGTCACCGTGACGATCGCCGCGGTGGACGTCGGCGTGCTGGTGCGCGGCCACCACGCCAACGTCACGCCCAGCACCGTGGCAGTCGCCGACACCGCGGACGTGACGCTGATGGACACCGGGGGTTACCCGACGAAGCCGTGGACTCCGAAGCCAGCCGCCGCCGGCGGTGAGGGGTTCATAGCGATCACCGAAGCGGTGCGGATGTCGGCGTACGTGGTCGGACCGTGGCAGATCGACAAAGAACTCATCGGCCAGCAAGACGTCGTCACGACGGAACTGGTTAGCCCCAACATCATGATCGGCGACCGCAGCGACAGCAATTTTGCCAGCGCCCTCGATGATATCGCGGCAGCGCATGGCTTCGTCGCTGGATTCGTAACGGGCCGCCGAGCACCCGACGGCATCGCCGCGGGCTCCCGGGCGAAGGTCCTAGTTGACTCTGTCATGCGATTTCCGACCGCTGACGCAGCTGCCCACGTCGTGACCGACGCGGTCGCCAGGGTCCGAGCACATCCGAGTTCGTTCACCTCGATCCCAGTCGACGACGACACCCCGGGAGCATTCATGCAGGTGCTCGATTACGACGAATCAGGGGTCTTCGTCACGGCCATCGCTCCGCACGGGGCGTACGTTCTACAAGTGATGGCAGAGGTAGCTCGAGCCACGAGCGACGATCCATACCGCTACGCGCAAATGCTGGTCGGCAATTTTATGAAGACACAGAAGCCGTTGATTGACGGGTTTACGCCAACCGACCGGGCTAAATTGGCCGAACTTCCAGTGGACCCAACGAATTCCGGATTGCTGGCACACACGCTGTTAGCGCCGGATCAGGACGTGATGCTGATCGGTGTCTATGAGACGCACGGCTGGCTGCACTTCGAGGACGATCCTTTTGTGGCCGGGAAGTTGCTCGAGGACGCCGGTGTCGAGTGGGTTTCGCATTTTCTGGGAACGGTGTATCAAGCGCGAGACCCCGACAGCGCGAGGGCGCTGACCGAGAAGTACGCCGCCGGCATCGCCGACGCAGCTGATATCGACTCGGTGAGCGCACCACCCGGCCTGCCCGCCGCACACTGTTTCGAACGGACGGCGGACGTCGCGGCACCCGCCGATCCGGATTCGCGGCGTTGGGCCAACTGGCACTTCAAATGCGTCGCCAACGTCGACCGCTACATGATCACCACGGTCTCCAACACCGAAAAGGACGTGAAGCAGCAGATCTCGGCGCAGTACCGGATTCTGGCCGGCGTCTGACGCCGCGTGCGCGGCAGGTCAGGCGCACAACCTGCACCCGGCGACAAGACCTTGGGTTACGATGCTCGGGCCAACCCGCGAGTGCTGCGGCCGTGCCGCGGACCCGACGAAGGAGATGTTTATGAAACTCCGGTCTCGTACCGGTCTTGCCGCCACCTCAGTGATGGTCGCGGCAGCACTCATCCTCTCTGGCTGCCACACGTCGACCACCGAGACGACCAGCAGCACCGCCGCCACCAGCGGCGAACAGGGCGGCAACGAAGACGCGGCCAAGCTCATCCACGACGCCGCCGAGGCGATGGGCAAGGTCACCGGCCTGCACCTGGTGCTGGAGACCCAGGGCAAGGTGCCCAACTTCAGCGTGACCAAGCTGGAGGGCGACGTCTCCAACCAGCCGCAGCCGGCCGCCACCGGCACCGCGACGCTCACCGTCGGCCAGCAGACCGTCGACGCGAAGATCATCTACGCCGACGGCCACCTGTACTCCGACGTCGGCGACCCGGGCGGCAAGTTCACCGACTTCGGCGACGGCGGGTCGATCTACGACGTGTCGGCCATCCTGGACCCGACCAAGGGCCTGGCCAACGTGCTGAACACCCTCAAGGACCCGAAGATCGACGGCACCGAGACCGTCAACGGCGTCGCGACCACCAAGGTCAGCGGCACCTCATCGACCGACGAGATCGCGAAGCTGGCCGGCGCCCGGCTGGCGCCGAAGGAGGCGCAGACGATGCCGACCACAGTGTGGATCGCCTCGGACGGCTCCAACCACGTGGTGAAGGCGCAGATCGTCCCGGTTCCGGACGCGACGATCACGCTGCTGCTGTCGGATTGGGGCAAGCAGGTCACCGCCACCAAGCCGGAAGTCGAGTGACATGCCGACGACCACCACTGCCAAAGAAAACCCGCTGATCCGGCTCCGGAAAGGAACCACCACCATGGCAATCGCCGCTCTGCACCGACGCGCCGCAGTGATCGCCGCCGGAGTCGCGGCAGTGGCCGGGATGACCATCGCGTCACCGGTTGCCAACGCCGTCACCTACCACGGTGCGATCGCCTACTCGGGCTCCACCGGGTCCGGCGGCAGCGCCTGGGACCACCCGACCCGGGAGTCGGCGGACCGGATGGCGCTGAGCTACTGCGGCTACACCGACTGCACGGTGCTGGTCGACTTCACCGAGTGCGGCGCCGTCGCGGAGAACTCCACCGCCTACCACGGCGGGTACGGCCCGACGCTCTCCGCGGCGATGTCGGACGCGCTGAGCCACCTGCCGGGCAGCTGGATCCTCGCCTGGGCGTGCAACTAGGCGCTGCCGGGCGGAACCGGACGCTAGCCGGTCGAGAGCTGGGTGACCAGCGCCTCGACCGCGCTGGCGACCTCGGGCGGAACCGGGCGCTCGCCTTCGAGGGCGGCGATGGCGTCCGCCGGCACCCCGGCGGCGTTGGCCGCCTCCGCAACGTCGAGCTCGGCGTGATGGCGCGCCCGGTACAGCCGCTGACCCAGCGTGGCCGACGGCGACTCGGCGGCCCGCAGCATCAGCTCGGTGTACCGGCGGCGGACCGCGCTCAGCGCCAGCACGAGCTTGGTGGCGCCGGTGCTGCTGCGGGCGTTGCTCTCCGCCAGCGACTCCAGCCGGCGCAGGTCGGCGAGGACGGCGCTGATCTTGGGGATGAACTCCGGGTCCGCTGCGCCGGGCAGGCCTTCGATCGCTTCGATGATGGTGTGCATCGCCGCGTCGACCGCCTCGGTCATCAGCGGCACCCGTGCGCTGCTGCCCATCACCTCGGTCGGTTCGCGGTCGCTGGGTGCCTGCGGAACCCGGCCGCTCGGCGTGCTCGCGCCCGGCGGCGGCTGCGGTGCGGCGTGGTCGACGGCACCGCCGACGATGTCGTTGAGGTTGGCGATCAGCGTGCCCTCCAGCGGTTCGCTGGGAACGAGCTGCACCGGAATGCCCTGAGCGTGCCCCAGGCTGACGGTGACCGGGCCGGTGATCAGCATCGACCCGCGACGCACTCCGTCGACGAAGACCCCGTTGGAGCTGGTGTCGACGGCCTGCCAGCCGTCACCGTGGGGCTCCAGCCGCAGGTGCGCGCGGGAGATCCGGTCGTCCCGGATCCGGATGGTCGCGCGCGGGTCTCGACCGATCACCACCGCGCCGTCCACCGGGTTCAGGACGTGGCGCTCCGACCCGATCTGAACGACCAGTGTCGGCGCCGCATCCGCCGCGGGCCGGTCAACCATCTGTCTCACTCCTCTCGCGGAACCACCGTCATCCCGGCGTATACGGTAGCCCGCGACGCCGATCTGCCGCACCGCTGACTAGTATCTGCGGTCGACACGCACGGAGCGGCCCGCTGCGCCTGCCCGGCAGGGAAAGGACGACCGCGAGCACATGGGGAACCCCACCGCGACACCACCGTTGACGGTTTGGCTGGGCAAGGCCATGTACACCTTCCTGCCCGGCCAGGAGGTCACCGTCGGCCGCAGCAGCCAATGTGACATCTGCCTGGACGACCCGGCGATCGCCGGCCTGATCTCCCGCGTGCACGCGTAGCTGCAGGTGGACGGAGCGGGGTGGGTGGCGGTCAACCGCGGCCGCAACGGAATCTTCGCCGACGGCACCCGGGTGGACACGGTGCCGATCCGGGACGGCCAGAGCATCGCGCTGGGCGGCCCGGACGGTCCCCGGCTGA
>NZ_JBYCLB010000008.1:0-5501 GCF_057473705.1 Mycobacterium sp. TH-M15
ACCACGCCGGCGCCCATCGGCGCGTACGACGACGAGACCCGCACGTTGGAGTCGTCGCCCCAGACGTCCTCCTGGGCCTGCTGGTCGAAGAGCGCCAGGTGCCAGTTGTGCACGCCGACGATCGAGGCGACCCAGCCGGTGGATCCGCAGGCGCTGGCCAGCCGGCGCACCGCCTCGTAGAACACCGCCGGGTCGCACTGCAGGCCGCCCCACTGCTCGGGCTGCAGCAACCGGAAGAAGCCGATCTCCTGCAGCGCCTGGACGTTCTCGTCGGGGAGCCGGCGCAGGTCCTCGGTGGCCTGGGCGCGCTCGCGCAGCTGGGGCAGCAGGTCGTCGATGCCGGCGAGCACCGACTGCACGTCGCGCTGTTGTGTGGACGTCACTAGATTGCCTCCCAGGAGTGCGGGGCCCGACGGCCCGGCTTGCCGACTCAGCCTAGACCGAGATTAGAACACGTTCTGATTTGTGTCGAGCGGGGTGTTCTGCGACTGTAGCGGAACGTCGGCATTTTTCTGTAACCTGTTCTAGTTATGACCGGAGATGGGTAGACCGTGGTGGACACCGTTCCCGACGAACCATTGGGCAGTCACGTCCTGCAACTGCAGATCGCCGACGTCATCGCCGAGACCGATGACGCCCGCTCGTTGGTGTTCCGGGTTCCGGACGGCCCCGACGACCCGGACGTCCCGCCGGAGCGGCTGCGCTACCAGCCGGGACAGTTCCTCACCCTGCGGATCCCCAGTGACCGCACCGGCTCGGTGGCCCGGTGCTACTCGCTGTGCAGCTCACCGTTCACCGACGACGCGCTGACGGTCACGGTGAAGCGAACCGCGGACGGCTACGCGTCCAACTGGCTCTGCGAGCACGCCCACCCGGGGATGCGGGTACACGTGCTGGCGCCGTCCGGCACCTTCGTCCCCAAGACGCTGGACGCCGACTTCCTGCTGTTGGCCGCCGGCAGCGGGATCACCCCGATGATGGCGATCTGCAAGTCGGCGCTGGATCAGGGCAGCGGCCAGGTGGTGCTGGTCTACGCCAACCGCGACGAGAAGTCGGTGATCTTCGGCGAGACGCTGCGCGAGCTGGCCGCCAAACACCCAGACCGGCTGACCGTGGTGCACTGGCTGGAGTCGGTGCAGGGGCTGCCGACCGCGGCGGCGCTGGCCCGGCTGGCGGCGCCCTACACCGGCCACGACGCGTTCATCTGCGGGCCCGGCCCGTTCATGCAGGCGGCCCGGGACGCGCTCGACGCGCTGACGGTGCCCGAACAGCGGATCCACCTGGAGGTGTTCAAGTCGCTGGAGGGCGACCCGTTCGCCGCGGTGACGATCGAGCAGGCTCCGGACGGTGCCGAGCCGCCGGCGACGGTGACCGTGCAGCTGGACGGCGAGGTGCGCAGCCTGGACTGGCCGCGGCACGTCAAGCTGCTCGACCTTTTGCTGGCCAAGGGCCTGGACGTGCCGTTCTCCTGCCGGGAGGGCCACTGCGGCGCCTGCGCCTGCGTGCTGAAGAGGGGCAAGGTCAGCATGGAGGTCAACGACGTGCTCGAGCAGCAGGACCTCGACGAAGGACTGGTCCTGGCCTGCCAGTCGCACCCGGAGACCGATTCGGTGGAAGTCAGCTACGACGAATGACCGCGCGGCTAGGTTCGTGTGCAGGCCCGACCCGACCTCGAAGGGAAGCGTGATGAAGCGGTTGCTCGCGATGTCGTCCTGCCTCGGGCTGGTTTCCGCGCTCACCCTGGCGGTGCTGCCGGCCCCGGCGGCCCGGGCCACCAGCGGCACCAAGGTGACGGTGTTCCCGGTCGGCGACGGCAGCCAGCTGGAGACCCACAGCTGGGTCGAGTGCAAGCTGCCCGCGCCCACCTGCAACTTCACCGCCGGAATCCAGCTGCGCACCGCCGAGGGCGAGGTGGTCGGGTTCCCGACCCAGCTCTGGGCCCGGCAGAGCACCAACGTGTACTCGCAGAAGCGGTCGGTCTACCTGGACGTGCACGCCGACGGCGGGCCGGAGACGAAGGTCTTCAAAGAGGCCGGCCCCGCGGTGATCACCACCATCTACCAGGGCGCCGGTCCGCCGGAGAAATACCAGACCAACGGCATCATCGACGTCAACGACTGGGCGACCGGTCAGCCGGCGGCCAACGCGAACGTCATCGTCTGCGCCCACGTCCAGGTGGTCTATCCCGGGGTCAACCTGATGACGCCGGACGCCTGCGCACAGACGACGTTCTCCTGAGTCCTGATCCGTCAGCGCGGCACGGTGACCGGTAACCCCACCCGGTCAGCGCCGGCGGCCATCCGCTGGTCGTACGTCACGACACAGTGCGAGATTTCCGGCGAACCACCACCGCGGTTCACACTCACGCGGGGCGGGGACGCCGGGCACGTGCCCTCGGCCCCCGTGGGCACTCGGATAGGGGACTGCCCAGCGACCCGCGCTATCCGGTTCAGATTTCATTCTGACCGGCCGCGCATTTCGGCGCCAAGGCCGTTCCGCAGCGCGAGTGCACCCGTGGGCGGAACCGGAATCCGGACGTAACCAAATCCCACCACCCTGCATATATCCCGTGCTACACTGGTTATGTGTTACACGGATTGATGACATGGCTAATCTGACGCTCAGCATTGATGACGACCTACTGCAGCGGGCACGGATGCGTGCCCTCGAACTGCGGACCACGGTCAACGCACTGGTCCGTGACTACCTGGAGAGTTTCGCCGGCGAGAATCCCGCGAGGGCGGCGGTCACCGAATTCCTCACTGTCGCCGACTCCGTTCACGCCTCCAGCGGCCCCGGCGGCCGTACCTGGAAGCGCGAGGATGTGCATGTCCGATAGGAGCTTCCTCGACACCAACGTCCTGGCGTACGCCGTCGACGACGCAGATCCCACCAAGAAGCAGACCGCACGCACGCTGCTGGCCGAAACGGCCGACATCGTGGTGTCCGCGCAGGTTCTCAACGAGTTCTACGTTGTGATCACCCGCAAGTTCGCACCGGCGGTCGAACCCGACACCGCCAAAGACCTGGTGCGCAGGTTGGCCAGACTGTCGTGTGTTCCCATCGACGCGCAGTTGGTCCAACTCGCGATCGACGCAGGACAGCGCTGGCAGTTGTCCCACTGGGATGCGTTGGTGATCGAGGCGGCGCGGCAGGCCGGATGCACCCGGGTGCTCACCGAGGACCTCAGCGCCGGTGCGGTCTACCACGGGTTGAGAATCGAGAATCCGTTCGCAGCCGGCTAGCCGGCGCACAACGGCACGCCGGTGCACGTGCAGTCAAGCATTAGGCGGCTTGGTTCGGCTCAGTCGCGACGGTTCGGGTCCCCTATCCCCGCGGCAGGCCGAGCAGCCGCTCGCCGGCCACCGTCAGCAGGATCTGCTCGGTGCCGCCGGCGATGGTCAGGCAGCGGGTGGTGAGGAAGTCGAAGACCTGCGGACCGAGCACCGCACCGGCGTCCTCGGTGCGGTCCATCCGGTATTCGGCCAGTTCCTGGCGGTAACGCACCCCGATCAGCTTGCGCACCGAGGACTCGGCGCCCGGATCGCGCCCGCCCACCGCCAGCTGCGCGATGCGCTGGTCCAGCAGCGCACCGGCCTGGGCGGCGATGATCAGCCGGCCCAGCCGGTCCAGCTCGGCGGCATCGACGTCGCGGCCAGCCAGGGTGTCCAGCAGCTCCTCCATCGGGTTGCCCAACGCAGTGCCGCCGGCCATCGCGACCCGCTCGTTGGCGAGCGTGGTACGGGCCAGCCGCCAGCCGTCGTTGACCTGGCCGACCACCATCTCGTCCGGGACGAAGACGTCGTCCAAGAAGACCTCGTTGAACAGGTCGTCACCGGTGATCTCGCGCAGCGGGCGGATGTCGATGCCCGGCGAGGTCATGTCGATCAGGAAGTAGCTGATGCCTTTGTGCTTCGGTGCGTCGGGGTCGGTGCGGGCCAGGCAGACCCCCCACTGCGCCCGGTGCGCCGCCGACGTCCACACCTTCTGGCCACTGAGCCGCCAGCCGCCGTCGACCCGCACCGCCTTGGTGCGCAGCGACGCCAGGTCCGAACCGGCGCCCGGTTCGGAGAAGAGCTGACACCAGAACACCTCGCCGCGCAGCGTCGCCGGGACGAACCTGTCGACCTGCTCGGGTGTGCCGTACTCCAGGATGGTCGGGGCCGCCCACCAGCCGATCACCAGGTCCGGCCGGTCCACCCCCGCGTCGTCCAGCTCCTGGTCGATCACCAACTGCTCGGCCGGACCCGCCCCGCGCCCGTACGGCGGGCGCCAGTGCGGAGCCAGCAGGCCCGCGTCGGCGAGCGCGGCCTGGCGTTCCCCGCCCGGCAGCGCGGCGATCCGGGCGACGGCCGTGGCGATCTCCGGGCGCAGGCCGGCAGCGTCGCCGAGGTCGATGTCCAGGCGGCGGCGCACCCCGGCCCGGGTGAGCTCGGCGGCGCGGCGCAGCCAGCGCTGCCCGCCGCCGAGGAACTGGCCGATGCCGTAGGCCCGGCGCAGGTACAGGTGGGCGTCGTGTTCCCAGGTGATGCCGATGCCGCCGAGCACCTGAATGCTGTCCTGGACGTTGGCCTTGGCGGCGTCGAGGCAGGTGGCCGCGGCCACCGCCGCGGCGATCGCGGACTGCTGGTCGTCGATGTCGGCGGCGGCCACCGCGGCGTCGGCGGCGGCGACCGCGGCCTGTTCGGCCCGGCAGAGCATCTCGGCGCAGAGGTGCTTGACCGCCTGGAAGCTGCCGATCGGCTTGCCGAACTGCTCGCGCACCTTGGCGTAGGCGACGGCGGTCTCCAGCGCCCAGCGGGCGATGCCGGCGGCCTCGGCCGAGAGCACGGTGGCGACGAGGTCTTCCACCCGGTTTCCGGCTTCCACCGGCGTCGCCGGCGCCGCGGTCAGCTCCACCCGGGCCAGCGGCCGGGAGAAGTCGGTGGCCGGCAGCGGCTGCACCCGCACCCCGCCGGCTTCCCCTGTTGCGGCGTCGACCAGCAGCCACTGGCCGTCGGCCGGCAGCAGCAGCAGCGCGTCCGCGGTGGCGCCCAACACCCGTGCGGCGTGACCGGATGCCTGCGACGTCGCCGGGTCGAAGCGCAGCTCGGCGTCGATCGCCACGCCGGCGATCCGGGCGCCGGAGGCCAACGCCTCGGCCAGCCGTGGTCCGCTGACCACCAGGGTGGCCAGCGCGGTGGTCGCGACCGGGCCCGGCACCAGCGCCTTGGCCGCCTCGTCGACCATCGCGCACAGGTCCTCAACGCGACCGCCGGCACCGCCGCGGTCCTCCGGGACGGCGACCCCGAACAGGCCGAGGTCGGCCAGCCCGGCGAGCACCGGTCGCCACGCGTCGGGCTCACCGTGCTCCACCGCGCGGATCGCGGCCGTGCTGCCCGCAGCGGCGGCCCAATCGCGCACCAAGTCGCGCGCGGCACATTGCTCGTCGGTCACCGTCACCGTCACCCTCCGCCTCGCCTTTCACCGCCCGGACACTAGAACGTGTTCTAATAGTGTCA
>NZ_JBYCLB010000009.1:0-4879 GCF_057473705.1 Mycobacterium sp. TH-M15
CATGTCCGGCGAGCCCTGGTCCGGGGTTAGCTCGTCGGGTCTCTTCGGGGTATGGGAGGCGGCACGTGCACACAGTCTGGTTCGAAACAGGAGAGACCCGTCTGGCCTGGCCTGCGTCGGGCAAAGACCAGGGGTATAAGCCGATGGTGAAGTTCTCTGGAGGGCAGCGGGAGTCCGATGGGGTCGTAGTACCGCTGATCGGCGTGCAACATAACGCGCCGGGAGGAAAGGGCCCCAACTTTGATCACGCGCAGGGAGTGGGTAAGCGTGAGGGCATGACCGGGTTCGCTCGGTCCAACTACCCCGGCAGGCAATCGCCTGCTGTAGCCGACGACGAGCTGATAGGGGCGTCGCCGGGGAAAGTGCGACAACTGCAACGTGCGCCATGGGCTGCGGCCAAGCAGTCGAAGGGTCGGCGTTTCCACGCCCTGTATGACCGTGTCCACAGGGGTGACGTCTTGTGGGAGGCGTGGGAGCGGGTGCGTAAGAACAAGGGTGCGGCCGGGGTGGATCGGATCACCTTGGTTGCGGTGGAGGATTACGGCGTGGACCGCATGTTGCGTGAGTTGCGGCGTGACCTTCGCGAGGGCGTGTATCGCCCGGCGCCTGCGCGTCGGGTGGAGATCCCTAAACCACAGGGTGGTAAGCGGCCGTTGGGGATACCCACGGTGCGAGATCGGGTGGTTCAGGCGGCGGCCAAGCTGGTGTTGGAACCGATTTTCGAGGCGGACTTTGTGCCGTGTTCGTATGGGTTTCGTCCGAGGCGGTCGGCGACGATGGCGATGGAACGCTTGCGGACCGGGTTCATCGAGGGCTACCGGTTCGTGGTCGAGTTCGATATCGCTAATTTCTTCGGCGAGATCGACCACGAACGTCTGCGTGACAAGGTTCGTGTTCTGACCGGGCGCTCGCGTGTGGGTCTGGACATTCGGACCGTGATCGCGACGTTGAATCCGATCCTGCGCGGCTGGGGTGACTACTTTCGTACCGGCAACGCCGCCGACAAGTTCGTCCAGGTCGACCGGTACGTGTCATGGCGGCTCAAACGGTTTCAGCTCAAGAAGCGGGGCCGCAATCTGCGTGCCGGACAAGCCGATCAATGGACGCGGCAGTGGTTTGAAGGGCACGGTCTGCACCGCTTATCCGGCACCATCCGGTACCCGAAGGCTGACTACCAATGAGCGAACGGCCCAAGACGGGCGTCCTGGCCCGGGTTCAGCTGCTGCTCCGGACCCGCCCGACGGACCATATGCTGGCGCTGAGCGTCGCGTCGGCGTCGCTGCCGGTGGTGGGCAAGAGCCTGGAGCCGCTGGGCGTCACCGCCGCGCTCGGCGTGTGGGGCACCCGGCACCTGCCGCAGTTCCTGTCGAACACAACGAAATCGCTGCTCACCCGGCGTACCGCCGCGGACCGCACGCGGGCGTATCACCAGAGCATCGGTGCCGCGGTCACCGGGCTGCGCGGCATCGTCCCCGCCGAGACGCTGGACCGCACCGCCTGGCCGGCGCCGCAACGCACCCCGCCGGTGGCGAAGGCGTTGGAGCACCGGCGCCGGCTGTACCGGTCGGCGGTCCGCTACGGCAGCGACCCGGCCCAGCGGCTCGACGTCTGGCGCCGGCCGGATCTGCCGGCCACGCCCGCCCCGGTGCTGATCTTCGTCCCCGGCGGCGCCTGGGTGCACGGCAGCCGCACCATGCAGGGCTACGCGCTCCTGTCCCAGCTGGCCGAGCAGGGCTGGGTCTGCCTGTCGATCGACTACCGGGTGGCGCCGCACCACCGCTGGCCGGCGCATCTCGTCGACGTGAAGACGGCGATCGCCTGGGCGCGCGCCAACGTCGACAAGTTCGGCGGCGACCGCAATTTCGTGGCGATCGCCGGCTGCTCGGCCGGTGGCCATCTGGCCGCGCTGGCCGGGCTGACCGGCGGTGACCGCGGCGATACCGAGCTGGCCGCGGCGTTGCCCGCCGACGGCGACACCGCGGTGGACGCGGTGGTCGCGATCTACGGCCGCTACGACTGGTCCGACCGATCCACCCGGGAACGGGCCGAGTTCGTCGACTTCCTGCAGCGGGTGGTGGTCGGCCGGTCGATCCGGCGGCATCCGGAGATCTACCGGGACGCCTCGCCGATCGCCCGGATGCACCCGGCCGCGCCGCCGTTCCTGGTGGTGCACGGCAGCGGCGACACCGTCATCCCGGTGGCGCAGGCGCGCGGGTTCGTCGACCGGCTGCGCGTGGTCTCCCGGTCGATCGTCGGGTACCTGGAGCTGCCCGGCGCCGGGCACGGTTTCGACATGATCGACGGCACCCGCACCGGCGTCACGGCCACCGCCATCGGCTTGTTCCTCACCCAGATCCACCGCAACCGGTCGTCAGTCGGGACCAAACGGGTCATTTGAGCCGCGGATCGGTGTGAACCGGCGGTACGGTCCGGGGGTGATCAGGACGTGAAGCGGTTGAGCGGGTGGGACGCGGTGCTGCTCTACAGCGAGACACCGAACGTGCACATGCACACCCTGAAGATCGCGGTGATCGAGCTGGACGCCGATCACCGCGACTTCGACATCGAGGCGTTCCGCCGGGTCATCCACAGCCGGCTCTACAAGCTGGATCCGTTCCGCTACCGGCTGGTCGACATCCCGTTCAGGTTTCATCACCCGATGTGGCGGGAGCACACCGAGGTCGACCTGACCTACCACGTGCGGCCATGGCGGCTGGCCGCGCCGGGCGGGCGCCGCGAACTCGACGAGGCCATCGGCGAGATCGCCAGCACCCCGCTGGACCGCAGCCGTCCGCTCTGGGAGATGTACTTCGTCGAGGGGCTGGCCGGCGACCGGATCGCGGTGGTCGGCAAGATCCACCACGCGCTCGCCGACGGCATCGCCTCGGCCAACCTGATGGCCCGCGGCATGGACTTGCAGCCCGGCCCGCAGGCCGACCGGGACTACTACCCGACCGATGTGACGCCGACCAAAGCCAGGCTGGTGCGGTCGGCCTTCGTCGACCATCTGCGCCAGGTCGGCCGGCTGCCGGCGACGTTCCGCTACACCGCCGCCGGCGTCGGCCGGGTGCGGCGCAGCACCCGCAAGCTCTCCCCGCGGCTGACCCGGCCGTTCACCCCGCCGCCGAGCTTCATGAACCACATGCTCACCCCGGAGCGGCGGTTCGCCACCGCCACCCTGGCGCTGGCCGACGTCAAGCAGACCGGCAAGACACTGGGGGTGACGATCAACGACCTGGTGTTGGCCATGTCGGCGGGGGCGCTGCGCCCCCTGCTGCTGCGCTACGACGCCCACGCCGACCATCCGCTGCTGGCGTCGGTACCGATGAGCTTCGACTTCTCCTCCGACCGGATCTCCGGCAACCGGTTCAGCGGGGTGCTGGTGGCGCTGCCGGTCGACGTCGACGACACCCTGGCCCGGGTCCGGCAGGCGCGGGACTCCGCCGACCTGGCCAAGGAGAGCCACCAGCTGATCGGGCCGGAGCTGATCAGCCGCTGGTCGGCGTATTTCCCGCCGGCACCGGCGGAGGCACTGTTCCGCTGGCTGGCCGGCCAGGACGGCCAGAACAAGGTGCTCAACCTCAACATCTCCAACGTGCCCGGGCCGCGGGAGCGCGGCCGGGTCGGCGGCGCGCTGGTCACCGAGATCTACTCGGTCGGTCCGTTGACCGCCGGCAGCGGGCTGAACATCACCGTGTGGAGCTACGTCGACCAGCTCAACATCTCGGTGCTCACCGACGGCGCCACGGTCGACGACCCGCACGAGGTGACCACCGCCCTGGTCGACGAGTTCGCCGAGATCCGAAGGGCCGCTGGGATTCCCGGCGAGCCGGCGGTCGTCGAGACCGCGCTGCCGCCGGCCTGACGCGCTAGCCGACGATCGGGAAGCGGCGCTCGGCGGCGAGTTCGTCCAGCGCGGCCTGCATCACCTGGCGCACCTGTGCGTCGACCTCATCGACGTCGGGGTCGTCGCCGAATCGGGCGGCGATGTCGATCGGCTCCAGCACCCGCATGACGATCTTGGTGGGCAGCGGCAGGTTCACCGGCAGCACCGCGGAGAGCCCGAACGGGAAGCCGAACGAGATCGGCAGGATCTTGGCCCGCAGCAGCTTGTCCAGCCGCAGCAGCTTGGCCAGCCCGGTGCCTCGCGACAAGTAGAGCTGGCTCTGCTGGCCGCCGATCGCCACCGCCGGCACGATCGACACCCCGGCGTTCAGCGCCGCCCGAACATAGCCGGTGCGGCCGCCGAAGTCGACGGTGTTCTCCGACAGCGTCGGCCGGTACACGTCGTAGTCGCCGCCAGGGAAGACCACCACCACGCCGCCGGAGCGCAGCGCGGCGTCGGCGTTGGAGTGGTTGGCCCGGATGAATCCGGTCTTGCGGAAGAAGTCGGCGGTGAAGCCGGTGAACAGGATGTCGTGGCTGAGCGTGTACACCGGCCGGTGGTAGCCGAATTTCTCGTAGAACCCGGTGGCGAAGACCGGGATGTCCATCGCGAACAGGCCCCCGGAGTGGTTGGAGACCACCAGCGCACCCCCGCCCGGGAACCGATCCAGGCCGCGCACCTCGGCCCGGTGGTAGCCCTTGATCACCGGCCGGAGCAGCGTCATCACCCGCTGGGTCAGGCCCGGATCCCACTTCGTCAATGGGGTGGACCCGGCGTCGGTCAGGTCGGTGTCCGGCGTGTCCACAAGGTCTCCCATCAAACTAGAACGTGTTCTAGTTTGGCCCACGCTGTCGGCTTCGCGCAAGTTGTCGTTAACATCGGCGAGGTGAGCGAAGAATCCGAAGGCGCCGAGGTCCTCATCGAACAGCTCGACCGGATCCTGTTCATCACCATCAACCGGCCGGACGCCAAGAACGCGATCAACGCCAAGGT
>NZ_JBYCLB010000010.1:0-6980 GCF_057473705.1 Mycobacterium sp. TH-M15
TCGGGGTGACGCTGGCCCACCCGCACGGCCAGATCTACGGCTATCCGTATCTGACCCCGCGCACCACCGCGATGCTGGAGCAGGCCCGACAGCACCGAATCCGGCACGGCACCAACCTGTTCGCCGACCTGCTGGCCGCCGAGCGGGCCGACGGCAGCCGGGTCGTCGCAAGCAGCGTCGGGTTCACCGCGTTCGTCCCGTTCGCCGCGCGCTGGCCGGTGGAGATCCACCTGTATCCGAATCGGCTGGTGCGCAACCTGACCGAGCTGACCGTCGCCGAGCTCGACGACTTCGCGCTGACCTACCGCGACCTGCTGCGCCGGCTGGACAGGATCTACGACGCGCCGTTGCCGTACATGGCCGCGCTGCACCAGTACCGCGACACCGACGCGCAGCGCGACGGCTACTTCCACGTGGAGCTGATGTCGATCAAGCGGGGCGCCACCAAGCTGAAGCACCTGGCGGCGTCGGAGTCGGCGATGGACGCCTTCGTCGCCGACGTCGTGCCGGAGGCGGTCGCGGCCCGGCTGCGGGAGCTGGCGTGAGCACCGTCGGCTACGGCGCCCCGGGCCGGGTCAACCTGATCGGCGAACACACCGACTACAACGGCGGATACGCGCTGCCGATCGCGCTGCCGCAGCGCACCACCGCCACCTTCACCGCCGGCACCGCCGCCGACGCGCTGACCGTGCTCAGCGACCGGTTCGACGAGTCGGTGCGGATCCCGCTGGACCCCACACCGGGTGCGGTGACCGGCTGGGCGGCGTACCCGGCCGGGGTGATCTGGGCGCTGCGGGCGGCCGGTCACCCGGTGCCGGGCGGGACGATGACGATCGGCAGCGACGTGCCGATCGGGTCCGGGCTGTCGTCGTCGGCGGCGCTGGAGTGCGCGGTGCTCGGCGCGCTCTGCGCGGCGACCGGGGTGAGCCTGGACCGGGTGGAGCGGGCCCGGATCGGCCAGCGCGCCGAGAACGGCTACGTCGGCGTCCCGTCGGGTCTGCTCGACCAGCTGGCGGCGCTGTACGGCGAGCCGGCGACGGCGCTGCTGATCGACTTCCGCGACGTCGCCGTGCACCCGGTGCCGTTCGACCCGGACGCGTCCGGGGTGGCGCTGCTGCTGATCGACTCCGGCGCACGGCATTGCCACGCCGACGGCGAGTACGCGGCCCGGCGCGTGTCGTGTGAGCGGGCCGCGGCGGACCTGGGGGTGGCCTCGCTGCGTGAGGTGCAGCACCGCGGGGTGTCGGTGCTCGACGCGGTGACCGATCCGGTCGACGCCCGCCGGGCCCGGCACGTGCTCACCGAGAACGAGCGGGTGCTGGATTTCGTTGCGGCCCTGGCCGAGTTGGACTTCGCCGCGGCCGGACGGCTGCTCACCGCGTCGCACGCGTCGATGCGCGACGACTTCGCGGTCAGCACCGCCCAGATCGACCTGATCGTTGACGCCGCGGTCGGCGCCGGGGCGCTGGGGGCGCGGATGACCGGCGGCGGGTTCGGCGGCTGCGTGATCGCGCTGACGCCGGTGGAGCTGACGCTGACCGTCGGCGACGCCGCCCGCCGGGCTGCGGTCGACGCCGGCTACGACGAACCGGTGGTCAGCCGGGCGTACGCGGATCGCGGCGCGGGCGTGTGCTGAAAATGTGTATTATATGTGTATGTCACGCACAAACATCGATCTCGACGATGAGCTGACCGCCGAGGTGATGCGGCGGTTTGGTGTGACGACGAAGAAAGCCGCGGTTGATCTCGCGCTACGACGTCTGGTCGGTGCCCCGCTGAGCCGGGAGTTTCTGCTCAGCCTCGAAGGCGTCGGTTGGGAAGGCGAGTTGCACGAGCTCCGTCGTGAACAGCCCGTCGAGCTCGAATGATCTTGATCGATACCTCCGCGTGGATCGAGTATTTCCGCGCGACCGGATCGCCAGCGGCCGTCGAAGTGCGGCGTCTTTTGTCGAACGAAAGCGGACAAGTCGCCACCTGTGAGCCGATCGCGATGGAGATCCTGGCCGGCGCCACCGACGACCAGACATATCGCAAACTCGAGCAGTTGGTGAACGGGCTGCCATCGCTGAGCGTTGAGAACGCGACTGATTTTCGGGCGGCGGCGGGCATTTATCGCGCGGCGCGACGTGCGGGCCGGACAATCCGCAGTATCAACGACTGCCTGATCGCGGCCGTCGCAGTCCGTCACGGCGTCGGCATTGTCCACCGCGACGCTGACTTCGACGTCATCGCCGGCATGACCGACCTTGCCGTCGTGTCGCTCCTGTAAGTCAGATCATCTCGTGCTGGGTCAGCCAGCGCATCACCGGCCAGCCGATGAACACCGGCAGCCAGCAGGTGAGCACCCGGTAGAGCAGCACCGACGGCACCGCGACCGTGGTGGGCACCCCGAAGGCGGCCAGCCCACCGATCAGCGCCGCCTCCACCGCGCCGACCCCGCCGGGGGTGGGGGCGGCCGAGGCGAGCGTGCCGCCGACCATGGTCACCACGGTGACGGTGACGAACGAGACGTTGCCGCCGAACGCCTCCACGCTGGCCCAGAGTGCTAGCGCCGCACCGAGAGTCGTCCCGGCCGCACCGAGCACGATCAGGCCGAGCCGCTTGGGCTCGCCGGCCAGCTCCACCAGGTCGCCGCTGACCTCTTTGAGTCGGGGTCCCAGTGACGCCGACAGCCAGCGGCGCAGGTTCGGCACCAGCAGGACGCCGCCGACCAGACCCAGCGCCACCCCGCCGATCAGGTACAGCGTGTTGGCGCTCGGCACGAAGTGCGACAGGTCGGCCGAGGCGCCCGCCGCGGTGGTGAAGATGATAAGCAGGATGACGTGCACGATCACCTGCACCGACTGCTGCAGCGCGACCGCCGCGGTGGCCCGCAGCGTGGTCAGGCCACCCTTCTGCAGGAACCGGGTGCTCAACGCCAGCCCGCCCACCCCGGCCGGGGTGGTGGTCGCGGCGAAGGTGTTGGCCACCTGCATGATCGACAGGTTCTTGAAGCTGACCAGTCCGCTGGCGCAGGCCCACAGCGCACCGGCCGCACCGACGTAGGTCAGCGAGGAGACGATCAGCCCGACCAGCGCCCACCACCAATTCGTGTGCTGCAGTTGGGAAGAGAACATCGGCACCTGGCTGATCAACGGATAGGCGACGTAGACCAGCGCGATCAGCAGCACCAACTGGATCAGCTGGCTGCGGGTGAACCGGGTGATCGTCTCGGACTGGATCTTGTCGGTGCCGGTCTGCCGCTTCACCTCCTCGCGGCTGTCGGCGATGACGGTGCCGACGTGCGGGATCGAGTGCCGAAGCCGGGCCGGCAGCGCGCCTTTGCTGAGCCGGCGGGAGGCGGACAGCACCGCGGTGCGGCCGAACGTGTCGATCGCGGCGGCCACCGCCGGGCGCGGGTCGTACAGCGCCGAGGTGGTCACCAGCAGCTGGGCGATGTCGGATTGCAGCTGCACGTCGGTGGCGCCGTACTCGGCGTTGCCGAAGCCGCCGAACAGCACCGTCTGGGCGTCGTCGCCGTCGCGTCCGTCTGCGGCGACGGTGATCTCCTTGGCCCGCAGGTCGCCGTGCGAGATCTGCTGATCGTGCAGCCGGCGCAGCGCCGCCCAGACCCGGGCCACCGGTGTGCTGTCGACACAGCCGGCGATCGGGGTGCCGCGGATCGGGGTCTTGGCGTGCAGCGTCCAGCCCCGATCCAAGGTGGCGACCGCCAGGGTCGACGTGTTGGCGACACCCGCGTCGTCGATCGCGATGCCCATCAGGGCGCGGTGCTCGACGGCGCGGTGCATCGAGGCGTGCAACGGCGAGGTCTCGGCCGAGCGCAGCCGCAGCTTGCGCCAGAGCTGCCGCAGCGCGCTGCCGCTGCGCTGGTTGGGTCCGTACAGCTCGACGATCGCCGGTTTCTCGGCGGTCGCGGAGAGCACCAGCGGCCCCCGGCCGGCCGGACGGACGACGGTGAACCCGGTGACCCGACAGCCGTGCCTGGCCAGGGTCCGCACCGCACCGTCGAGCGGCACCTCCAGCGCCGGGGTGCCGACCACCAGGATCACCAACGCCCCGACGAACCAGCCGACCGCCAGCCCGAGCAGCGCCCGGGCCGGGACGATGGCGCTGACCACCAGGTGGATCGGGATGAAGGCCAGCAGCAGCACCCACCACCAGCGCCGCCAGCGGGCCGGCAGCCACGGGCCGGAGACGGTGAGCATGGCGGCCAGCATGGCGATCCAGCGCGGGTCGTCGAGGAACTGCGCCAGCGTGGTGGCCAGCTGCTCGGAGACGTCGAAATGCCAGCGGGGCGCCGAGAAGCCGCCGCCGCGGATGGAGAGCGACAGCACGGCCACCAGCCCGGCGATCGCGTAGGCACCGAGCAGCTTCCACTGCCGGCCGACGACCAGGCCGATCAGGATCGCGAACGGCAGCGCCAGGATCGCGATGCCGTACCCCAGGTACACCAGGTTGGACTGGGTGGGCGAGAGCACCCCGACGATCCGGGAGACCGCCTGCTCCAGGCTGACCCATTCCGGCCGGGTCACCAGTGAGCTGGCGATCACCGCGGCCAGCAGCAGCGTCGCCAGCACCAGCCGCAGGATGTCGTTGGTGCGACGGGTCACCGGCTGCAGCAGGTTGCCGGTGACGGCGATTTCGCGCCCGTCTACTCGCATGGCCACTTTCGGATCGGTTCGGCTCGCGCCCGCCGGTTTTGCCCGGCCGCTGGGCACAACTTAGCCGGATCGCGGCCTGCTGGGTATGGTTACCGCACCGACCACCCGTTTCAGCTGTCATAGGAGTCACGGGCTGCGGGGGTGTGGTGTTTGCCCGGCGTTTTTGTCGCGCAGCGGCGGGCCGAATGCCACCCGTCCCGGACCGGAAGGCCGACGAGCGGTCAGAGCGGGTAGCTGACCCCGGTCAGCTTCTCCGACTCCGCCCAGAGCCGGCGCCACAGCGTCCGGTTCCCGGAGAGCCGGTTCGACGGCGACGGCCCGACCGGGCCGTGGGTCTGCATCAGCTGGGTCGGACCCCAGTACACGTCCGGGTCGGCATCCGGCATCGTCGCCGCGAACAGCATCGACTCGGCCGCCCGCTCCGGCGGGTGGCCGACCAGCTTCGCCCAGCGCCGGCCGATGATGCCGATCGGGGTCATGTCGTCGGCGAACAGGTTGGTGGCCGACACCCCCGGGTGCACGGCGTAGGAGCGGATCGCCGAGCCGGCCGCGGCCAGCCGGCGCTGCAGCTCGCGGGCGAACATCAGGTTGGCCAGCTTGGACTGCGCGTAGGCCAGGTTGCGCTGATAGAGCCGGCGTTGGTAGTTCAGGTCGTCGATCCAGAGCTTGGGTGTCTGCTTGTGCGCGACGCTGGACAGCGTCACCACCCGGTCGGCGATCTTGGCCAGCAGCAGCCCGGTCAGCGCGAAGTGGCCCAGGTGGTTCACCCCGAACTGCGACTCGAAGCCGTCTTTGGTCCGGCGGAACGGCACGTTCATGATGCCGGCGTTGTTGATCAGCACGTCGAATTCGCCTTGCTGATCGGCGAAGTCGCGCACCGAGGCCAGGCTGCCCAGGTCCAGCTCGGCCACCCGCACGTCACCGCCGACGTCGTCGGCGATCCGCTCGGCGGTCGCGGTGTTGCGGCAGGCCATCACCACGGTGGCGCCGGCTCCGGCCAGCACCCGGGTGGTGACCTCGCCGAGCCCGCCGTTGGCGCCGGTGACCACGAAGGTGCGGCCGCGCTGATCCGGGATGTCGGTGGGTTTCCACGTCATGTCGCACCTGCCTGCTGCGTCGTCGGGCCGCGAACGAGTCTTTCAGATCGGGGTCGACCACCGACGCCGGCACCGTCGTCGCCGATCGAGGCGGCTACCCGCGGGCGGCCGGGCTTGCGCTCCCACTCCTGGGCGAACTTGCGGACGGCGGTCGCATCCCACACCGCGCCGCTGCGCAGCTCGACCAACGGTGCCGGGAATGTGGACAACTCGCGCAACTGATGCACCCGTTGACGCGACACGCCCAGCTCTTCGGCGATCTCCGCCGCCGATATGAGCTCGGGCATGGTCGGCGCTTCCGACCGGCGCTGCCACTCCGGCTCGCGGAGAATCTCCATGCCGATCGGCTCGGCGTGGACGACCTGGCTCACCACCCAGGTGGTCTTAGCGGCCGCATCCTGCATCACCAAATCCCCTGGCGCATAGGCTGTCACGTCAATACCGCGGCCTGGGATGCGGGTGACCGACCCGTCGGTCGACAGCAGTGCGTCCTCCCAGGAATCCATCGTTTCCATGGAAGGGTCGGCGTCGAACGTGAGGGTGATGACCCAGTCCGCGGTCACTTTGTGCCTTGCTGTCGTCCTCGACCCGCCAGTCCTGCGACCGTGCCCACCTGGCGATGTCGTCGATATCGCTAACCATGGTGAGCTTTCCCTAGCGGCCTGTCAAGAGTTAATTGCCGGTGGGTGACACCGTCAAGGGTGCGTAACTGTCCACAACCTGTGCACCGTGACCGGCGGCCCCCCGAACTTGTCGGACCCCGGGGATACGTTTGGGGCAGGGTTTCTACCAGCCGCCGTGCCGCAGCCTCGCACGGCGGCGCTGGCAACGTCAGGAGGTATCGATGGCAGAGTCTTGCGATCACCCGAAGGCAACGGCCACCGGGTGCTGAACTCGGCCGGTCAGCGCACCGTCCGCGGCCGGCGGTGGCAGCCGGCCACGGTGTCGGCGCTGCTCAACGGCCGCTACGACCAGGAGACCGCGGAGACCCGCCGCCCGGCGTGAGCCAGCCGACCAGAAGGAATCGAGATGGGACTCTCCCCGATACAGCTGGATCGGGCCTGCGGGGTGCTGCTGGCCACCGCCGCCGGTGACGCGCTGGGCGCGCCGTTCGAGTTCGGCCCGCCGCTGGCGGCCGAGGTGACCGTCGACATCACCGACGCGGTGAGCGCCGGGTCGATCTGGGAGACCGGCGAGTGGACCGACGACACCGCGATGGCGA
>NZ_JBYCLB010000011.1:0-2107 GCF_057473705.1 Mycobacterium sp. TH-M15
GGGGCCCCCCCGCCCCCCCCGCGGCGCCCCCCCCCCGCCGCCCTCGGGGGCCGCATCGGTCAGCTCGGTGGGCGGGACACGCACTGCGCGGTGTACAGCGCGTCGCCCAGCTTGTCCATCAGTTCCAGCTGAGTCTGCAGGTAGTCGACGTGGGATTCCTCGTCGGCCAGGATCGTCTCGAGCAGTTTCGCACTGGTGCTGTCCTGCTTCTCCCGGCACATGACGACGCCCGGCTTGAGCCGGTTCAGCACGTCCAGCTCCAGCTGGAGATCGCTCTCGAATTGTTCGCGCAGCGTCTGGCCGATCCGCAGCGATCCGATGCGCTGGTAGTTCGGCAGGCCGTTGAGCAGCAGAATCCGATCGGTGATCACCTCGGCATGCCGCATCTCCTCGAACGATTCCTCCCGGGTGTGCGCGGCCAGTTCGGTGAAACCCCAGCTGTCCTGCATCTTCGAGTGCAGGAAGTACTGGTTGATCGCGGTGAGCTCGCTGGTGAGCTGTTCGTTGAGCAGTTTCAAAACGTCGGGGTCGCCGTGCATGATCGCTCCTCGGGTGTGTGACACGCGTCGCTGCTGGGCCACGGCCGCCGAGTTGCGATCGGGCGACTCGCCGAACCGTGCGGAATTGAATCTAGTGCAGTCGGCGGTGGCCGGCACCCGTTCTCGCGCAGCTCGACCCGGGTGAAAAGTCCGGCGCCGCAACCGCGATGGGCAGCGCGATCAACTTAGGTTAGACTCCGCTAACATGAGCGTGGATTCCGCCGGCCGAGGTGTGGTGGACGCCGTCAACGGCAGCGTCCCCGGTCGGGTTCCGCCGTCGCTCGTGCTGGCGGTCGACTACCGGGTCGACGACGTCGAGCGGACCTGGTCATTGATCAAGGACAGCCACTCCCCGCTGGTCGACCTCGGAGCGCACCATGTGGTGCTGTACACGTCGACGACGGAACCGAACCGGGTGCTGGTGACGATCGGGATTCGCCCCGGTGGCGCACCGATCACGGAGCTGCTGCGCTCCCCCGCCGTCTTCGAGTGGTTCGACCGGGCCGGCGTCAACGACATACCGGCGATATTCGCCGGCGCGGTCCGGGAGAAGATCGACCTGGCGGCTTCGGCCGCCGCCGTCCCGGGTGTGATCGTCGGCGCGGTGGCCCACGTCGGCAACCTCGCCGCGTTGATGGCCAACGTGCACGACGGACTCGAGCGGTTCCGGGACGCCGGGGTACGCCGGGTCTGGGTCTACGGGGCCGTCGACGACCGCCAGGAAGTGCTCACCCTGCTGGAGATCGACGGCGCGGCCAACGCGCAGCGCTGGATCGACCAGCCAGACACGGCCGCGGAATGGATGTCCGGCGGGCCAGCCGCCGGCTATCCGCGGCCGTTCGTCGGCGAGTTGGCGTACGTGATGACCGCCGAAGACGCAACCGGTCCGACCGGCCCAGCGGCTGTCACCAACCCAGCAGCGACTCGGCAGGGGTAGCGCGCGAATGTATGTCTGTCTCTGCGTAGGGGCCACCAAGCAGATGGTCTCCGATGCGGTTGCCGCCGGCGCGGCGACGTCGAAAGAGGTCGCCGCGGCCTGTGGCGCCGGTGCCGACTGCGGCCGCTGCCGGTGCACCGTGCGTGACATCATCGCCGCCGGCCTGACCGCGGCGCCGTCCGGGCCCGTGAACGAATCGCTCAGACACCTGGCGCTGGAGATCACCCCGATCGGCTCGCCCTGACCCTCGGCGCCGATTCCCGGGTCAGTCGCACGTCGTGGCCGGCTTCGACCCGCTCACCGATGATCCCGGCGAGCCGGCGGTAGGGACCGTCACGCCCGCTGCTGGAACGGAACACCAGCCCGATCCGCCGGCCCGGACGAGGCGCAGCGAAATACGCCAGCCCCAGCTGGCTGCGCTCGGCCTCCGCCGGTACCGCGGTCTGCGGGATCAGGGTCACCCCCAGCCCTCCGGCCACGCATTGCACCGCGGTCGACAGCGACGCGGCCCGGGTGACCGCCAGCTCGGCCGAGACACCGGCGCTGCGACAGATGTCCAGCGCCTGGTCACGCAGGCAGTGTCCCTCGTCGAGCAGCAGCAACGGCAGGTCCGTGAGCGCGGCCGGCGAGA
>NZ_JBYCLB010000012.1:0-3502 GCF_057473705.1 Mycobacterium sp. TH-M15
GAATCAGGACGGGCCACCCGCGGCTGCTGGGGGCGCTGCACGCACACCCGCACGCTGGCATCCAGGCGGGTGCCGTTGCGGCGCACACCGATGGCCAGCACCCGTGCCCGTCCTTTCGCGATGAGCCGCTGCCGCCGGCGGGTGTTCTCCTGGGTGCGCACACAGCCGATCACCGGCAGCGTCAGATGCCGCCGGTCGGGCTCGACACGCATCGCACCGGTGGTGAAACACACCCGGTCGGCGTCGCGGCCCTTCGTCTTGAACCGCGGGAACCCGACCCGCCGGCCGGCCCGCTCACCGGCCCGGGAGGTCCCGATGCTCCACCACGATCCGGGCCACCGAGCAGACCGAGGAACCTGCGGCGATGCCCGTTCAACGCCGAACCGACCTCGGTGACCACCTTGTCCACCGACATCTGCTGCGACGTGGCCCACGCGGTCACCCGCGCCACCTGCCGCTCCAGATCCGCTTTCTGATCCGCCGACGACACCCGCGCATACACCGCGGTCCTGGGCTGCGCACCTGGTGTGGTAGTCGGCTCGTCCACCAGGATCAGCCTGCCCACCTTGCGCGTCGGCACCGGCAGCACCCCAGCAGGAAACCACCGATACGCAGTCACCCGCGCAACACCATTACGCTGCGCCCACACCGCCAGATTCACACCACTGTTCCTGCAGCACGCCACCGACAACTACCGACCACTCGCCGAGCAACAGCTGGCAGCCCCCGAGCCCGGCCCGGCCCGGCACGTCGCCGGCTGGTCCGGGCCGGCGGCGGCGTCCGCGGACTATCCCGCCACGGTCAGGTAGACCAGCACCAGGTTCAGCACGCTGATCACCGCGGTGGTGATCCAGCCGAGAGCCGAGGTCAGCCGGGCGTTGGTGTCGTCGCCCATCACGGCGCGGTCGTCGGTCAGCCGGATCAGCGGGATCAGGGCGAACGGAATGCCGAACGAGAGCACCACCTGGGAGAGCACCAGCGCCCGGCTCGGATCCATACCGGCGGCCAGGATTACCAGCGCCGGGATCAGCGTGATCAGCCGGCGCCACAGCAGCGGCACCGCAACGCGCAGCAGGCCCTGCATGATCATCGCGCCGGCGTAGGCGCCCACCGAGGTGGACGCCAGCCCCGACGCCAGCAAGCCGATCGCGAACAGCAGCGCGACCGTCGGGCTGAGGCTGTCGCGCACCGCGGCGTGGGCGCCCTCGATGGAGCCGTTGGTGTCCCGGCCGCGCAGGTTGCCCGCGGCCACCACCAGCATGGCCAGGTTCACCGCGCCGGCGACCAGCATCGCCAGGCCGACGTCCCAGCGGGTGATCCGCAGCAGTCGGCGTCGGGCGAACCCGGGTGCGGGCTGCCCGTGCCGGTCCCGAGACAGGCCGGAGTGCAGGTACACCGCGTGCGGCATCACGGTGGCGCCCAGGATCGCGGTCGCCAGCAGCACGCTCTCGGTGCCGTCGAAACGGGGCAGCAGACCGCCGGCAACGTGGGCGACGGGTGGTGGTTTGACCACCACGCTGGCCAGGAACCCGATCGCGATGACCAGCAGCAGCCCACCGGAGACCTGCTCGAAGACCCGGGGGCCGCGGCGGTCGCCGACCGCCAGCAGCGCCATCGACACCACGCCGGTGATCACGCCGCCGAGCAGCAGCGGCAGCCCGAAGATCAGCTTCAGTGCGATCGCGCCGCCGACCACCTCGGCCAGATCCGTTGCCATGGCGACCAACTCGGCCTGCAGCCAGTACCCGATCCGGGTGGGCCGGCGGGAATGTGCCCCGACCGTCTCCGGCAGTGACCGCCCGGTCACCAGGCCCAGCTTGGCCGAGAGGTATTGCACCAGGCCGGCCATCGCGTTCGCCGTGACGATCACCCACACCAGCAGGTAGCCGTACTTCGCGCCGGCGCTGATGTTGGCCGCGACGTTGCCCGGGTCGACGTAGGCGATGGCGGCGACGAACGCCGGTCCCAGCAGATACCAGCCCGGCCGCACCGGCGCCCGGATGTCCTGGGTCAACGCAGCCTCGTTCTTCTGGTGTACGAATAATGAAGTTAGGTTCGTCGAATGCGTTCTCCGGCACGGCATCCGGTCAGGCCCTCGGTGTCAGCCCCGGCGGCCCGGCCCGGTGACCAGCGGCAGGTCCAGAGTGGTCCGGATGCCGGGTGCGGCGGCCACCACCGCCGGGATCGCGTTGACGATCCGCATCGCGGTGGCCACCAGCCCGGCGTGGTTGTGGTCGCCGTTGCGGCTGGACAGGCAGATGTCCATGGCGTAGCACGGCTCGCCGGTGATCTCGACCCGGTAGGAGCCGCCCGGCTGGGCCGGCTGCGGCCAGTCCGGGCACAAGTCCGCACGCAGCCGGGTGACATGTTCCAGCACGACGGCGGCCTGCTCGCCGACCATGCCGCGCACTTCGAACCGCAGCGCGGCGGAACTGCCCTTCGGGATGTGCCCGCTGGCGATCTCGAAGTCCTCGGGCGCCGGTTCGCGCCGGTAGATCTCGACCATCTCGTCGAGCTCCAGTCCGAGGCCGGCCGCGATCTGGCGCACCACCGATCCCCAGGCCAGGCTCAGCACACCGGGCTGCAGCAGCATCGGGATCTCGTCGATCGGCTTGCCGAAGCCCATCACGTCGAACATCACCGTCGCGCTGTCGTAGGTGGCGTAGTCGACGATCTCCAGGCAGCGCACCTGCTCGACATGCTGGCAGGTTCCGGCCAGCGCCAGCGGCAGCAGGTCGTTGGCGAAGCCCGGATCGATGCCGTTGACGTACAGGCTCGAGTTGCCGTGCCGGGCAGCCTCGTCCAGCGGGGCGATCAGCTCGTCGGGAATCACCTGCCACGGGTACTGCAGAAACACCGGGCCGCTGCCGACGACGTTGACGCCGGCGGCCAGGATCCGACGATAGTCCTCGAGCGCCTCCGGCAGCCGGTTGTCGGCCATGGCGGTGTACACCGCGCACTGCGGGCCGGTGGCCAGCACCGCGTCCAGGTCGGTGCTCGCGGCGACACCGGTCGAGGCGTCGAGCCCGGCAAGCTCGCCGGCGTCCTTGCCGGCTTTGGCGTCCGAAGACACCCACACCCCGGTGAGCTCGAACTCCGGATCGGCGATCAGCGATCGCAGCGCGTGGACGCCGACGTTGCCGGTACCGATCTGGGCGACGCGGATGGGCATGCCGGTGTCCTTCACAGGTCGGGGATGGGCAGATCCAGGTTCGGGAAGGTCAGGCCGCCGTCGACCTCCAGGGTCTTGCCGGTGAGGTAGCTACCGGCGGGTGAGGCGAGGTACACCGCGGCCGCGGCGATGTCGACCGGGTCGCCGAGCCGGCGCATCGGCGTCACCTGCTCCATCGGCGCGCGCAGCGCGTCGTTGGCGGCGACCACGTCCAGGGCGGAGGTGAGGATCGCCCCCGGTGCGATTGCGTTGACTCGGATCCGCGGGCACAGGTCCAGCGCGGCCAGCCGGGTGTAGTGGGCCAGCGCCGCCTTGGCGGTGCCGTAGGCG
>NZ_JBYCLB010000013.1:0-2755 GCF_057473705.1 Mycobacterium sp. TH-M15
CTCCGGCAGGCCGGTGTCGGCGGCCACCGCGCGCAGGTCCAGGCAGACCGAGCCGGTGCGCAGCGCCCGCACGGTCAGCGCCACCGCCAGCGCGACCTGCTCGTCGGTCTCCTCGCCGAGCGCACAGAGCCGCTCGGCGGTGTGCACGTCGGCGGCGACCAGCACCCCGGCGTCGTTGAACGCCCGCAGCAGCCCGTGCGCGCCGCGCGCCACCCGGTGCGACAGCGGGTCGGATTCGGGGTCGACGCCGATGCCCGTGCTCATCGGCCGCCCCGCCCGGCGCTGAGCAGGTCGGAGAGCGCGACCACCAGCGCGGCCGGCGGGTGCCAGCCGAACACCCCGGCCGGGTGGCCGTCGACGACCGGGGTCTGTGGCCCGCACATGCCGCGCACGAACAGGTACAGCACCCCGGCCAGGTGCCGCTCCGGCCGGTAGCCGGGCTGGCGCCAGCGCAGGAACCGGTGCAGCACCGCGGTGTACAGCAGCGCCTGCAGCGGATAGTCGGAGTGCAGCATCGCCTCGGTGAGCCGACCGAAGCCGTAGTCGGCGGCGGTGCCGCCGAGCTGGTTGGTCTTGTAGTCGACCACCAGGTAGCGGCGCTCGGGCAGCCGCAGCACCACGTCCAGCGAACCGGAGAGGTATCCGCGCAGCGACTGGTCGCCCAGCCCGGCGGAGAGCAGCCGCTCGGCGTAGCCGGCGAACGGGTCCTCGGCCGGCAGGTGCTCGGCGAGCAGCGCACCCACGTCGGCGACCCGCAGCGGCGGCGCCGCATCGCGGGCGTCGCCGCCGGCCAGCGGAATCTCGAACCCCAGCTCGCGCAGCCGATCCGCCGTCCCGATCCGGCGCAGCGTCAGCCCGCCGGCCAGCGGCCCGAGCGGGGTGTCGTGCATCGGCACCAGCGCCTCGGCCAGCACCGCGGCGTCCACGCCGATCGGCCACCACGGCTCGTGGGCGCGCACCTGGGTGGCCAGCTCGGCGGCGAGGTCGGCGGCGGCCGGATCGGCGGTCTCCAGCACCGCGTGCACCAGCGACCCGAAGGTGGTGCCACCCGGCAGGTCGGCCATCGGGGAGGCCAGGTCGGCGCCGACCGGCGACGGGGCTTCGCCGACGGTCAGCTCGTCGGACTCGTCGTCGCGCCCGGTCTGCTCCGGCTCGCTGCGCACCCCGGGCTGGTCGGCGCCGCGGATCAGCGCCGAGTAGGAGGTGCGCCGCCAGCCGCCGTCGATCTTGCGGTGGAAGTGCCGCACCGCCAGCTCACCGACCGGCCCGGCGGCCACCGGCGGCACGGCGCGGGCGACCACCGAGTCCTCCACCACCGGCCCGCCGGCGGCCTGCCAGGCGTCGAAGACCGCCCGGGCGGCGTCGTCGGAGACTCTCGGCTCGCAGCGGATCGGCACCGCGACATCGCCGACGCTGCGGCCGCGCAGCAGCCGGGAGAGGCCGCCGTTCACCTCGTCGACGCTCGGCGCCCACCAGGCCACCACCTGCGACTGCGCCCGGGTCAGCGCCACGTAGCTGATCCGCAGGTGATCCAGCGCCTCCTCGCGGTGGTGCAGCTCTTCGGCGGTGCGCCGGTCCGGGCTGTTCCTGCCGCCGACGTGCAGGCAGCGCAGCTCGGTGCCGTCGGGTCCGGGCTCGTGGTAGAGCAGGTCGCCCTTGTCGCCGACGTGGCGGCGAAACATGAACGGCAGGTACACGATCGGGAACTGCAGCCCCTTGGCCGCAAACACCGTCATGATCTGCACCGCGCCGGCGTCGCTGTCCAGCCGGCGGGTGCGCTGCACCGCGCCGGCTCGGTCCTCGCGCTGCTTGCGCAGCCAGTCCCGCAGCGCCGGCAGGCCCAGCCGGTCGGTGTGGGCGGCCTCGTGCAGCAGCTGACCGATGTGGGCCAGGTCGGTCAGCTGTCGCTCGCCGCCGCGCCGGCTCAGCACCCGCCGGCCCATACCGGCCAGCTGGGCGGCCTCGAACACCGCCGCGAAGCCGCGCAGCCGGGCGTGGTCGGTCCACTCCCGCACGGTCTGGGCGACCCGGTCGGTGAGCCGGTCGCCGTCGCGGGCCAGGGTTTCGGCGGTCTCGCCGAAGAACATGGTGCAGGCCGCCGCCCGGATCAGCCCGGTGCGGTGCGGAGCGTCGAACGCCTCCAGCAGGCAGAGCCAGTCGTCGGCGGCCGGCGAGGCGAAGACGTCGGTGTCGCCGGTGTAGACCACCGGGATGTCCAGCCGGGTCAGCGCGTCCCGGCACAGCCGGGCGTCCTGGTGCCGCTCGACGATGACCGCGACGTCGCCGGCGCGCACCGGCCGGCCGTCGTAGCTCGCCCCGGAGGCCAGCAGAGCGGCGATGTCGGCGGCCAGGTCGGGTGCGATGTGCTCGCGCAGCCGGTCGATCGGCACGTTCTCGACGCCCTGGTAGCCCACCGTCGGCCGGCCGACCACCCGCAGCCGGAACGGCGCGTTGTGCGGCGCCCCGGCCAGCCGGTGCCCGTCGTGGCGGGCCTCGACAGGCGGCACCACGATCTCGGGGTGGCCCAGCCGGGCGTCGCCGAGCACGGCCTGCAGGGCATCGACGAGCACCTTGTCGCTGCGCCAGTTGACGCCCAGGGTGCGCCGGTCGTCGGCGGCGCGGGCGGCGGCCAGGTAGGTGTAGACGTCGCCGCCGCGGAAACCGTAGATCGCCTGCTTGGGGTCGCCGATCAACACCCGGGTGCCGTGGCCGGTGAACGCGGTGTCGATCACCTGCCACTGCACCGGGTCGGTGT
>NZ_JBYCLB010000014.1:0-5022 GCF_057473705.1 Mycobacterium sp. TH-M15
CACCCCGTTCATCGACGCCGAGCTGCGCCGCGATCGGACCGCAGCCGGCAAGCGCAACGCGGCCCAGGCGGCGGCGGCCCGCCCGCAGGCCGGGGTCAAGCAGCGGGCCTGGCAGCAGGTGGTCACCGACGACACGCTGGCCAACATCACCGGGCGGTCGATCATCGCCGGGATCGTCCAGCCCGGCCAGGCCGAACTGCTCGCACCGTTCACCGTGCGCTACTTCGCCGACATTCCCCAGGTGTGGCAGCGCCGGTCCAGTGAGGTCGCCCAGACCGTCGTCGTCGGCCTGTACCCGGGCTGGGAGATCAGCCAGGCCGGCGTGGAAGCCGCCGACGCGTTTCTGGCCGACCCGGAGGTGCCGCCGGCCCTGCGCCGGCTGGTGCTGGAGGGCCGGGCCGGGGTGGAGCGGTCACTGACGGCACGTGCGTTCGACGCCGGCGGGGCCGACTAATCCGCCCCGCCTATCCCCGGCTGCCCCGATTGCTCATCGATACCCGCCGTCACGCAGCCCGGCGTCGACCTCGAACCTGTTGAGCCCGCCGAAGATCCGCACCCGCGCCTCCTCGGCGAGATAGCCCGCGCCCATCCGCACCGGCCCGAGTCTGGCCCACTGTTGGGCGTGGCGTTCCTCGTGGTGCAGCAACCGGTCCAGGTCGCGATCCGGAGTCCCGACCAACCGGCCACGGTGGTCGAACCAGGCGTGCCCGGAGCGAATGATCCGGCGGACCAGCCCGGCGGGATCGGCCGAGCCGCCGCTGTTCACCAGGAACAGGTCGCCGTAGGCGGTGCCGCCCCGCTGGCTGAACCAGCCGTGTATCCGGTTGCCGGCGACGCCCATCAGCATGCCGTTGGGGGTGGTGACCAGGCTTCCGCCGGCGCTGCAGACTTGCAGCGCGGCGGCGTAGCTCCAGCCGTTGGCCCGCTGCCGGTCGGCGATCCGCCGCGCTTCGTCCACCGAATAGGTCGGCTCGGGGAAGTCCCCCGTGCGGTAGCCGGTGTCGGCGTTGAGCAGATAGGTCGCCATCACCGCCGCACACAGCTCGGCTCGGCCGATGCCCGGTGTGACCAGGAAGAACGATTTGCCGTCGGGGTCGACGATCTCCGTCATCCGGTCCAAGACGGCGAAGCCGGCCGGGGTGAGCGCGTGTTGCCGGGCGACGGCGACGACGACCTGCGGGGCGATTCGTCGCCGTTCGGCGTTCGCCAGCCACGTCGGGACATACCCGTCCGGGGCCGCATCGACCAACAGACCGGAAGCACGCAGCGCGGCTTCATATTCGCCGCCGCACTCGCCCACCAGTGCCAGCTTCACCGGTGTCGGCCGGCTACGCCGGAGCGATGCCCGCGCTGATCACCCGGACGGCGCTGACCAGCCCGTCGATCAGGTTGCCCTCGGTGAACGCCGCCGCGGCGGCCGCCACGCCCAGCGGCGCCGCCGATTCGGCGCCCCGGCCGCGCACCCCGGCGCCGTAGACCACCTCGATCGCCCGCTGATCCGGTGAGACCGCGACCAGCACCGCGTCGTTGGGGGTCGGCACCTTACCCAGGATCTCCCGGGCCCGTGCGGCCGGGTCGTCGCCCAGCTCACCGATGTAGGTGGCGAACCGGGCACCGGCGGCGCGCGACCCGTCGGTCAGCGCGTCGTCGAGGGCCACCAGGTCCTTGATCGGGAACGGGTAGTGCACCGACACGTCGCCGGGTTCGGTCACCCCGGAGAGCCGTCCGCTGGTGGTGACCACCCAGCCGACCGGCAGCTCTTCGGGCGCAATCGCCGCAATCTCACCAGTTACCACTGGCGCCACCTCCCACGCTGAATTCGGAAGCGCCGTGACCGTGTGGGTCGCCGATCGCCTCGTCGGTCGCCGCCCACAGGATCGGCGGATGAGTCCAGGCTTCGGAGAGCTGATAGGTCGCCGGATGCACGGCCTTGCGGGACGACCAGATCCGCACCGCCAGGAACGCGACCAGCAACACCGGAATGCCCACGAAGTACAGCAGGTAATTGATCAGGCTCACGAGGCAAACCGTATCCCACCACCGGCCGGCCAGTGCAGCCACACGGGAAAACACCCGTTCCCGCCGAGCGGATCAGGCGGCTCCCTCACCGAGGTAGCGCATCCACACCGGGTCCAACTCGGTGATCGCCGCCAGCAGCCGCCAGTGCCGGCCTCTCGGCGACGTCGGCACCCGGCCCAACGACCAGCCCAGTTCGGTCAGCAACCGGTCCGCCTTGCGGTGGTTGCACGGCGAGCAGGCCGCAACGCAGTTCTCCCAGGAGTGGTCACCGCCCCGGCTGCGCGGCACCACATGGTCGACGGTGTCGGCCCTGGCGCCGCAGTACGCGCAGCAGAACCGGTCCCGGTGCATCAACGCGGTGCGGGTCAGCGGAGCCCGGGCACGGTAGGGAACCCGGACGAACGACCGCAGCCGGATCACCGACGGCACCGCGACCGACCGGGTTGCCGAGTGGATGACCGCCCCGGCCGGGTCGTCGTGCACCACGTCGGCCTTGCCGCAGATCAGCATGACGACGGCGCGGCGCATCGGCAGCGCGGTGAGCGGCTCGTAGGTGGAGTTGAGCAGCAGCACCCGGCGCCGGTTCCATGCCGAGCCGCCGACGGGAGGCGCGGCGACGCTGTGCAGGCGCGAACCGGTTGCAAGCCCGGTCAGGCTTGCCGCAGCGCCCGAACTGCGGTGGCTGCGGCGTTTTTTGCGCTGCGCCATGGATCCTCTGATTCTCCCGGGGAACAGTTCACCATGATTCGCCGGTGCCCGCACGAAAATTTGCTGGGTGTTCACCGACCGGCGTCGGCGATGCCGCACAATGGAGCCGATGGATCCGGGGCCGCAGCAGTCGTCGTTTTACGACGCCGTCGGCGGCGCCGAGACGTTCCACCGGATCGTGGCGCACTTCTACCGATTGGTCGCCGCCGACGACATCCTGCGTCCGCTCTACCCCGAGGACGACATGGCCGGCGCCGAACGGCGGCTGCGGATGTTCCTGGAGCAGTACTGGGGCGGGCCGCGCAGCTACTCCGAGGATCGCGGCCATCCCCGGCTGCGAATGCGCCACGTCCCGTTCCCGATCGGCCCCGCGCAGCGCGACGCCTGGCTGCGCTGCATGCGGATCGCGGTCGCCGCCGTCGACGCCGACACCCTCGACGCCGAGCACCGTGCCGAGCTGCTCGGCTACCTGGACGAGACCGCCGACGCGCTGATGAACGAGCCGCGCTGATGACGATCGGCGCGCAGCCGCCCAACAACTGGGTGTCGATGTTCGGGGGCTGGCCTGGTCCCGGGTCACCGAGCCCGCACGGCAGCCCGGGCCAGTGGTGCGGTGGGTTCGCAGCGATGCCAACGGTACGGCGGGCGCCTGCTGCTAGGTCCAGGACGCATCGAGGTACCAGCATCCCCGCTGGTCGCGGTGCAGGTCGTAGCGTACGGCCCGGTCGGCGGTGATCCGATCAGCCCACTCGCCACCGCGATGGGTGCTCAAGGAGGCTGGCGTGGCAATCGTTAGCCGGGTTCTGTGTTCGGCGACCAGACCGCCGGGCACTTTGATGGAGAACGCACCCTCGCCGGTGACGCGGACGGTCTCATTGCCGAAGCGTTTCCCAGACTCGCCATCCGCGGTGAGGAAGATGCGCTCGTCAGTCCAGCGTCGCTCCCACTCGGTAAGGGACATCCGAGCTTCGGCCAGGTTCTGGCGGTTGCGCCATAACCGGCCGCCACCCACGACGATGCGCGGCCGGCCGCATCACGTGCCCGGGTTTGCGCCAGGCGGGTTTCGAGACGGACCCGCTTCGCGTGGCGCCGGGTTGCGGTAGCTGTTAGAGCGGCGAACGCCGCGCCTGGCAGCTGTCACCGCTCAGCTGGATGTCAACCCTGTGGACCTGCTGTGCCGGATGCGCCGGTGGCACCCTGAGCGCCGGTGTCGCCGGCCGTTCCCGCGGCCCCGTCGTAACCGCTGCCCTTGCCCTCTACCGATCCCTGCCCGCCTGTACCGGCGTGGCCACCATCGCCACCGGCACCGCCGTCACCACCGTTCCACCAGGTCCAGACAGCCATCGACGTCGTAGCTTTGTTGACGGCCATGTAAGAAGGTGTCGACCAGCCCGGCATCGGAGCGCAGGTCACCGGCGATCTTCAGATAACCCCCGCACCGGATGATCCTCCGGCAACGCCGCGAACGTCTCCCGCACCACCTGCACCGATGCGGCGTCTTGGCGCAGCTCCAGCTCCCGGAACACCGACTCGAGCATCTCCACCCCGACCCGGCCGTACTTGGCGTACAACATGATCGCAGCCACCCCGTCCGGCCGCAGCACACCAGCGATCGCAGCCATACCGGACCTCGGCTCCGCCATGTGGTGCAACACCCCGGTGGAGACCACCAAGTCGAAGTCGCTGCCCAGCGAGGCCAACTCCTCGATCGGCAACAACTGCAGCTCCAGGTTCCACAGCCCGTGCTTTTCCTTAAGGTACTGCTGATGATCCAGCGACGCCTGACTGACGTCGACGGCCACCACCCGCGCGTCCGGGTTGGTGTGAGCTAACACCGCAGCCTGGTTGGTGCCGCATCCAGCGATCAGGATGTCCAGATCTGGCCGGTACTCACGATCCGGCCACAAGATACGGTGCGCATGGCTCGGGTCGAACCACTCCCAGTTGTTCCTCAACCACATCGTCAGGTCATCGATCGGCGGCGGGTAGGTCCACCGCTCATACTGCCGGGAGACGACATCGGCGCGTGGGTTCTCAGTCATTCCGTATCACTGACAGAGGTTCTTCACGGCGTCACTCTGGATCAGAAGCTGATCCCGCAACGGCCCCTGCACCGGTCCATCGGGGGCCGCGCCGGTGAGGTAATTGATACCCAGCTGCTGCAAGGTGTCTGCGTACTCACTGACAGCCTTCTTGAGATCCTTCGGGGCCTTGGACTCGGCCCGCAGCCGGTCGTGCAGAAAACCGCCACCGCCATACAGCGCCAGCCGCGCGTTGACCGCCACCGCCAACTGT
>NZ_JBYCLB010000015.1:0-7480 GCF_057473705.1 Mycobacterium sp. TH-M15
GGCACTGAAGATCTACGCCGAACCGAAACGCCGTGGCCGGCAGGCGGCCGCCGCGCCCCCGCTGCGCGAGCTCGGAAAGGATCCGGCCACCGACAAGCCGATGGTGATCAAGGACGGCCGGTTCGGGCCGTACGTGACCGACGGCGAGACCAACGCGAGCCTGCGCAAGGGTGACGAGGTGGCATCGCTGACCGACGAACGCGCCGCCGAGCTGCTCGCCGACCGGCGGGCCCGGGGACCGGTGAAGCGGACCGCCACGAAGGCCGCCCGCAAGGCGGCGCCGGTCAAGAAGGCGGCGAAGAAAGCGGTCAAGCGCTGAACGACGCGACGTTCAGCGGCCGGGCCAGCTGGGTCGGCACGGCGCGGCCCCGCAGCTCGACGACCTCGCCGACCTCCCAGGACAGTGCTTCGGAGTCGACCGCCCCGCTGACCGCCGCGGCCGAGGCCAGCACCCGACAGTCCTCCAGCTTGGCCAGCTCGGTGAGCCGCGCGGCCTCGTTGACCGGGTCGCCGATCACGGTGTACTCGAAGCGGGCCTGTGCGCCGATGTGGCCGGCGATGGCCCGCCCGGCGGAGACCCCGATGCCGAACTCGGCCGAGCCCAGCACCGACAGCAGCCCGTCGTGTAGCTCCCGGGCCGCCGCCAGCGCGGCACTGGACGCGTCGGGGTGCTCGATCGGCGCCCCGAAGATCGCCAGCGCGGCGTCACCCTGGAACTTGTTGACGAAACCACCGTGCTGCCCGACGGTGTCGACCACCACCCGGAAGAACTCGTTGAGCAGGCTGACCACCTCGCTCGGCGGTCGGGCGGCGGCCAGCTGGGTGGAGCCGACCAGGTCGACGAAGAGCACCGCGACGTCCCGCTCGCGGCCGCCGAGTTCGGTACCGCGCTCCAGCGCCCGCCGGGCCACGTCCTCGCCGACGTAGCGGCCGAACAGGTCGCGCAGCCGCTGCCGCTCGGCCAGGTCGCGCACCATGTCGTTGAAGCCGGCCTGCAGCAGCCCGATCTCGCTGGCGTCGTAGATCTGCATGTGCGCGTTGTAGTTGCCGCGCTGCACCTCGCCGAGCGCCCAGCGCAGCTGGCGCAGCGGGTCGGCGATCGACATCGCGACCAGGACGGTCCCGGCCAGGCCGATGCCGAGTGCGGCCAGCGCCATCAGCAGGATCGGGGTGAACAGTTTCTCCGGCGACGCGGTCAGCAGCGAGGCCTTGTCGGCCACCACCGCCAGCACGATCGCCAGCAGCGGGGTTCCGGTGGACAGCACCCAGGTCAGCAGCTGGCGGCCGATGACTCCCGAGGCGTGCAGGTTCTCCGGAAGGCCACCGCGCAGCGCGGCCACGGCAACCGGCCGCAGGACACGCTCGGAGTGCAGGTAGCCGATGATCGAGGTCGCGGTACCGCCCAGCGCGGCGGCGATGGCCACCACCGGCGCCGCGTGGCCGGCCACCGACTTGGTGATCAGGACGAACACCGCCCCGCCGATCGTCCAGTAGCCGATGCTGATCGCGGTTCGGTAGAACGGCATCCGCAGGGCACGGGAACGGGCCAGCTCGGTGGCCGCGGGATCGGTCTCGCCGAGCGGGGTGTCCTGTCGCTGCCACCGGAAGACCGGCGCCAGCAGCCAGAGGCTGACCGCGATCCCAGCCACGAACAGCACGCCGAGCACCACGGCGAAGAAGGCGATGTTGGCGCGGGGCAGATCGTCGAGTTCGATCCGGTCCTCCGGTGGCAGACCGAACCGGAGGAACCCCAGGACGAAGAGCGCGCCGATGATGTCGGCCTGCAGCATGCCCAGCGTGAACACCGGCCACGGGGTGCGCGCCACCCACCGGATGAACCCGGTGGCCCGGTTTCCGAGCTGCGCGACGGTACCCACCCGCTCACCGTATCGGTCGGATGGGTCACATCGCCCCGGCTGAACGTCGGGCCAACCGAACCCGCGGCCGTTCGACGTCCGGCGGGTGTCCGGCCGGGGCGCTACTGTTGTCGGCGATGTCGGGTGTTTTCGCACGTCTAGTGGGTCAGCAGGCGGTGGAGGCCGAGCTGCTCGCCGCGGCGCGGGCGGCCCGGGATGAGGTAGCTCACAGTGCGACCGCCGCCGGCGCTATGTCACACGCCTGGCTGATCACCGGGCCGCCGGGCTCGGGACGCTCGATCGCCGCGCTGTGCTTCGCGGCCGCGCTGCAGTGCACCGCCGACGACGAGCCCGGCTGCGGGCGGTGCCGGGCCTGCACCACGACGATGGCCGGCACCCACGCCGACGTTCGGCGGGTGGTCCCCGAGGGTTTGTCCATCGGGGTCGCCGACATGCGGGCGACGGTGCAGGTCGCATCCCGCCGGCCGGGGACCGGACGCTGGCAGATCGTGTTGATCGAGGATGCCGACCGGCTCACCGAGGGCGCGGCGAACGCGTTGTTGAAAGTGGTCGAGGAGCCGCCGCCGTCGACGGTGTTCCTGTTGTGCGCACCGTCGGTGGACCCCGAGGACATCGCGGTCACGCTGCGGTCGCGGTGCCGCCATGTCGCTTTGGTGACCCCGTCGACGGCGGCGATCGCCCGGGTGCTGACCGACACCGACGGGCTGGACGCGGAGACGGCGCGCTGGGCGGCATCGGTCAGCGGCGGCCACGTCGGCCGGGCGCGCCGGCTGGCCACCGACCCGGAGGCCCGCCGGCGTCGCCAGCGGGCGCTGGGGCTGGCCCGGGACGCGGCGACACCGTCGCGGGCCTACGCCGCGGCCGAGGAGTTGGTGGCCGCCGCCGAGGCGGAGGCCCAAGACCTGACTGCCGGACGGGCCGAGGCCGAGACCGAGGAGCTGCGCACCGCGCTGGGTGCCGGCGGCACCGGCAAGGGCACCGCGGCGGCGCTGCGCGGTGCCACCGGTGTGATCAAAGACCTCGAGCGACGGCAGAAGTCACGTCAGACCAGGGCATCGCGGGACGCGCTGGACCGGGCGCTGGTCGATCTGGCCGGTTATTTCCGGGATGCGCTGCTGGTCTCCGCCGGTGTGGCCAGCGCACAGCCGAACCATCCGGACATGGCCGAGAAAGCCGCGGCGATGGCCGCGCACGTCACACCGGAGCGGCTGCTGCGGTGCATCGATGCGGTGCTGGCCTGCCGCGAGGCGCTGGCGGCCAACGTCAAGCCCCGGTTCGCCGTCGACGCCCTGGTCGCCACCGTCGGTCAGGCGTTGCGGGCCGACCGGTAAACTCGGGTGCCGCCCGGAAGGGCACGCCACCTTAGCTCAGTCGGCAGAGCGGCTCACTCGTAATGAGCAGGTCAGGAGTTCGATTCTCCTAGGTGGCTCCAAACGGCCGGTATGACCTCGGTTGATGCTCGACGTTTCGGTGCTGTCGCGTGGACCCCGTTCAGCAAGGAGCGACATCGCACAAAACTTACGCCGTCTGACGCGTGTGTTGGTCGCCTGACGCGCGCGTCAGCTCGGCGCTGCCTGCGCCTCGGCCGGAATCTGGTCGAGCTGGCTGACTTCGTTGCCGTCCCAAGCGAATCGGACGTCGCCGACGCCGCGGTAGCAGGCGTGACACTCGTCGCCCAGCGGCCAGTGGTAGCTGACCACGACCGTGTCGTCGGTCGACTTGGCGACATCGATGCCGGCGTCGCGGTACGGGATCTTGGTGGCGGTTCCGACGAACTGTCCGTAGTGGAACAGCAGGATGTGCACCGGCGCATACGACGACGCGCCCTGCGGTATCGCCACCGCGCCGCTGAGCACCGCGCACGGGTCGAAGTTCCCGGAACCCTCGGCGGCGTATCCGGCGTTCCAGTCGGTGCTCTCCGGCAGCGATTGCGCCGCCTGGCTGATCTCGAGTGCGTACAGGTTCGCCCCGCATACCGGAGCATCGGTCGGGTGCGTCTCGGCCGCCGGCGGCGACGACCTGCCGGTGCAGCCGGACAGCGCGCCCACCGACCCGATGATCACGCCGACGGCGGCCAGCTGGCGCGTCACCTTCCCGGTTCCCATGGCGGCATTATCGCAGCCGGCGGCGGAGCGGGTGCGGGTCAGAGCGGCGCCAGGTGTCCGACCGGGCCGGCGGCGATGCAGACCGAGAGCGCCGCGGTGTCGGCGCGGGCGGTGATCGTCGATCCGGCGCCGGGCAGCCGGACGAAGACCCGGTTCAGCCCGGGACGCACCGGAACGCGGGCCGCGGATCCGTCGGGCAGCGTCAGCATCATCGCACCGTCGACGTTGGCCAGGTAGTTGATCTCGGCGGTCCAGTCCGAGGGCAGCAGCGGACCGTCCAAGGGGAGCTGTGCCGGGTGGTCCGGCTGCACCAGGTACCCGCAGCGCGGCACCGGGCCGGCGACGATGGTCCGCACCCAGGTGACCCGTGCGTCGATCACCTGCCCGGCGCTGTCCAGCATGCGCAGCCGGGTTGTCGCCGACGCGAATTCCGGACGATCCGGCAACAACGCGAACAGGTGGCTGGCTTGGCTCTCCGGCCCGACCACCCGCTGCAGCACCAGCGGGTCGACCTGCTGGTCTAGCAGCGGCGCGGACGATGCGGCATGTGCGGCGGCCAGGCTGTGTTCGGCGTTCTTCAGGTACGGCTCGGCCGGATTGTCCCGCCAGGAGGTCAGGAACGTCGCGGTGGAGTACAGGCTGCTGGCCAGGAAGGCCACCGCCAGGAAGGCCGCGACGGCGGTGCGGGCGGTGGAGGCGTCCAGCTTGCCGGCCGATGTCCGGTTGGGCGCAGTGCAGCCGACCGCCCCCAGCAGCGCGGCGACCACCACGAAGTCGGCCAGGTAGCGCAGTGTCTGGGCGAGCTCCAGTGCGGTGAACGCCGAGGATCGCATCAGATAGATCGGCACCTGACAGGCCACCGCGTAGCCGGCCACCGTCAGCCAGACCGGACCGAGCCGGTGCTTGCGGACCAGCGAGACCGCGACCAGCCCGGCCAGCACCACCCAGCCGAGCACCATCACCACCGGACCCGGTACCGCCCACGGCGACGCCGGCGCCCACCGCGCCCACTGCCAGGGCCCGCCGGCCAGCCCCGGGACGATCCCGTGGGTGACCGAGCGCCACAGCAGGTCCCGGGTCATGGTCAGATTGAGACTCCAGCGCCGCTGGTTCACCACCGTCAGATAGACCACGATCCAGCCCGCGGTCAGCGCCAGCAAAGCCAGCCAGAGAAGAATTCCTTTGCGCCACACCGACACCGCAGCCCCTATCACGGTCTGGCCGCCCTGGGCGTGACCCAGCAGGACGGCCACCGTGAACGCGACGAACGGGACGGCCGCGGCCTTCTCGAAGAACAGCAGCCCGCCGGCGTAGGCGACCGTCCCGGTCATCGCGTAACGCTGAACACCGGTGCGCACCAGCAGGATCGCGTCGGCGCAGACCCAGCACAGCGCGCACAGCATCGGCAGATAGTTCAGCGCCGCGGCCCACCAGGCGAACGCCGGCAGCCCCATCGGGCAGAACAGCGCGAACGTCAACGGCACCAACAGCGCCGGTCGCCAGCCCAGCAGCACGTACAGCGTCCGCAGCAGTGCCAGCCAGGCCAGCAGCTGCAGCACCACCAAGCTCACCGCGGCCGGTGCCCAGCTCAGCGGCCAGGCCCGGCTGATCGCGCCGGCCAGCAGGAACGCCCCCGGCATCAGGTGGCCGTCGTGGTCGTCGAAGAGGTACGACGGAGACAGCAGGTGGTGGGTGCCGGCCCGGCCGATCAGGATCAGATCGTCCCAGTAGAAGTAGCCGCCGAACGCCAGCACCGTCCGCACCGTCAGCGCCGCGGCGATCAGCGCAACCGCTGCCGCGGCGACCCGGGGAACCCGGGAGATGCGTGCGAGCATGGGTCTTTCCTACCTGTCGGTATGGTGGGCCGGTGCGGGCACTGGTCACCGGGGCGGCCGGATTCATTGGATCGACGCTGGTCGACCGGCTGTTGGTCGATGGGCACCAGGTGGTCGGCCTGGACAACTTTGCCAGCGGACACCGCGCCAACGTCGAGCACCTGGCCGACGACTCGCGGTTCGTCCTCGTCGAGGCCGACATCGTCGGCGCCGACCTGATCGGGTTGCTCGCGGAGCACCGGCCGGAGGTGGTGTTCCACCTGGCGGCGCAGATCGACGTGCGGCACTCGGTGGCCGACCCGGCCTTCGACGCGACGGTCAACGTGGTCGGCACCGTCCGGCTGGCCGAGGCGGCGCGTCGGGCCGGGGTGCGCAAGATCGTGCACACCTCGTCGGGCGGGTCCATCTACGGCACCCCGCCGCGCTACCCGACCGGTGAGGACACCCCGACCGATCCCGCTTCGCCCTATGCCGCCGGGAAGGTGGCCGGCGAAGTCTACCTGAACACGTTCCGCCATCTCTACGGGCTGCAGTGTTCGCACATCGCGCCGGCCAACGTCTACGGGCCGCGCCAGGATCCGCACGGGGAGGCGGGCGTGGTGGCGATCTTCGCGCGGGCGCTGCTCTCCGGCAGCCCGACTAAGGTGTTCGGCGACGGCGGCAACACCCGCGACTACGTCTTCGTCGACGACGTGGTGGAGGCGTTCGTCCGGGCGGCCGGGCCGGCCGGCGACGGCCCGCGGTTCAACGTCGGCCCCGGGGTGGAGACCTCGGACCGGGCGCTGCACACCGCGGTGGCCGCCGCCGCCGGCGCACCGGACGACCCGGAGTTCCACCCGGCCCGGCTGGGCGACCTGAAGCGTTCTTGCTTGGATATCGGCCTGGCCCAACGGGTTCTGGGCTGGCGACCGCAGGTCGGCCTGGACGACGGGGTGCGCCGGACGGTGCAGTACTTCCGCCGGGTGGCGGAAGTTTAGCCGGATCCGGCGGGATCGTCGGGCGGTTCGGCGCCAGCCAGCGCCACCACCCGGGCGAGCCGGGCGTAGCGCAGCTCCAGGTCACGGAAGCGCATGTAGGTGCTGAGCGTGGTGAACGCGAACGCGATGATCAGCGCGTACAGCATCAGGTCGGTGCCGCGGCGCACGCCGAGCCAGTTGGCCAGCACGGTGGTGTCGTCCGGCCGCAGCACCGCGTAGATGCCGGCGATCACGAAGGCCAGGTAGCCGACCTTGACCCAGGCCTTCGACTGCGCCGACCGCCGGGACAGCAGCAGGTAGACCAGCAACGCCAGCACCGCGCCGATCAGCACCACCTTGATCCAGTTCATCGGGACATCCTTTTGCGTAACAGCCCGTCGAAGGCGATGTTGACGCCGTTGAGCAGCGGCTGGCCCTTGGCCTTGGAGTAGTCGGTGTAGAGCACCTCGACCGGTACTTCGCCGACCCGCCAGTGGTTTTCGGCGATCAGCGCGATGAACTCGCCGGCGTGACTCATCCCGTTCATGGTCAGGTCGAGGCCGTCGGCGACGGTGCGGTTGAACACCCGCAGCCCGTTGTGGGCGTCGGACAGGCCGAGCCGGCGGCTGCGCGGGCTCAACCAGACCGCGGTGCGCAGCACCAGTCGTTTGAGCAGCGGCACCGCGGCGGCCGGCTCCGGCTCGCCG
>NZ_JBYCLB010000016.1:0-2067 GCF_057473705.1 Mycobacterium sp. TH-M15
CTGCGCAACACCGCCATCGGCCTGCTTCGCCTCGACGGCCACGACAACATCGCAAAAGCCCTGCGCCACAACGCTCGAAACCCCCAAAGGCCCATCACACTACTGCTGACCAGCTGAAATGCGACTTTGCCGAGACCCTGGCCGCCAGCCACGGCGAACAGACCACGCCCGTCACCTCGGACGACCCGCTATGCCGACCCGGGCCGGCGCGTTCATCCGGCCGGCTGGGCCACGCCTCGCACCAGCACGAACCCCACCATCCGGTGCCCGCCCACCTCCGGGGCGCCCCGCTGCACCTGCCGCCGGGCCTGCTCGATCACCGGGCTGTCCGGGTCGAGCACCGACAGGTAGGCGTGGTGGGCGGCGAGCGACTCCACCGCGGCGTCGACGAAGCCGTCCACAATCTCCGCGTGGGTGGCGCCCGGTCCGTTCTGGAACAGCCGGCGCGGCGGGTCGGCCAGCGCGTCGTAGGCGGCGGTGACCGCGGCGGCGAACTCGATGTGGCCACGCTGGTTCGGCATCCCCGGACCCCATTCGACGCCGCCGTACATGGAGATCACCAGATCCGGCCGGACCGCGGTGATCGCGGCGGTGATCGCCGCCCGCAGCGCCGGGGTGTCCCGGATCTTGCCGTCCGGAAAATCCCAGAAGTCGACCGCGTCGACGCCGACGATCGCCGCCGAGGTGCGCTGCTCGGCCTCGCGGATCGGTCCGGCCCGCTCCGGTGTCGTGCCGGCGATGCCGGCCTCGCCGCGGCAGGCCAGCGCGTAGCGGATCGTTTTTCCGGAGGCGGTCCACTTGGCGACCGCGGCCGCCATCCCGTACTCCGGGTCGTCAGGGTGCGGCACCAGCACCAGGGCCGACTCCCAGTCGGCCGGAAACGGCTGCGGCGCAGACGATTTCCACATGCGTTCAGGCCAGCACGCCGTGCGTCACGATAGCCGCGGTCTGATCCACCCAGTCGCCGCCGAGGTCGTCGCCGGGGCGCAGCATCAGCCCGAACAGGGTGGCGCCGCCGATCAGCTCGAGCAACCGCGCCGGGTCGACATCCGGACGCGCGGCGCCACGATCGATCGCGTCGCCCACCCAGGAGCACAACACGTCGAAGAGGCCGACGAACCGGCCGAGCACCCGTTCGGTGAGCTCGGCGTTGCCGGCCATGTCGGCCAGCAGCCCGGGCAGCGCGGCCCGTACCACCGGGCTGGTGAACACGTCACGCGCGCCGGCGATCATCGCCCGCAGATCACCGGCCGGGTCGCCGGGCGTCGTCACCGCGCTGGGCGGCGTCGAGAACGCGGCCTCGTGCACCAACTCGGCTTTGCTGGGCCAGCGGCGATACAGCGCCGTCTTCGTCGTCCCGGCCCGTTCCGCGACGGCGGCCATGCTCAGATTGGCGTACCCGACTTCCACAACCAGGTCCGCGGCGGCCTGCAGTATGGCAGCGTCGATACGCGGATCCCGGGGCCGTCCGGCGGCGGGGGGCTTGCCAACCGAAGGGGCGTCTGATTTCATACCGCTACCAATCATATCGTAATTAGCCGATGGAGGACGCGCCCGTGTCCGACCAACCGACGGTGGAGACCGACGTCGGCCGAATCCGGCGCTCCAGCCGCGATGTCAGCACCCTGCCCACGGTAATGTCTCGCTGGCTCTCGACCCAGCTGCCCGGCGGGGTGGCGCCGCAGATCACCGTGCAGAGCGGGATCGACGCCAACGGCATGTCGTCGGAGACGATCATGCTCACCGGCCGCTGGCAGCAGGACGGCGCCCCGGTCGAGCAGCGCTGGGTGATGCGGGTGGCGCCCGGCGCCGACGACGTGCCGGTGTTTCCGACCTACCGGCTGGACCACCAGTTCGAGGTGATGCGGCTGGTCGCCGAGCTGACCCAGGTCCCGATGCCCCGGCTGCGCTGGATCGACCCGGTCGGTGGGGTGCTCGGCCGGCCGTTCTTCCTGATGGACCGGGTCGACGGGGTGGTCCCGCCCGATGTCATGCCGTACACCTTCGGCGGCAACTGGTTCGCCGACCCGCCGGCGCAGCGCCCGCGGGCGCGGCAGGTCGCCACCG
>NZ_JBYCLB010000017.1:0-4837 GCF_057473705.1 Mycobacterium sp. TH-M15
GTGACCATCCTGGCCGGCGCCGGGGTGGCCGGCGCCCACGACCGGGTGGTCGAGCTGGCGACAACGCTGCAGGCGCCGATCGTGCACGCGCTGCGCGGCAAGGACTTCATCGAGTACGACAACCCGCACGACGTCGGGATGACCGGCCTGCTCGGCTTCGCCTCCGGCTACAAGGCGATCAAGGAAGCCGACGTGCTGCTGATGCTCGGCACCGACTTCCCGTATCAGCAGTTCTATCCCGACCGCGCGCAGATCATCCAGGTCGACGTCCGCGGGCGCAACCTGGGCCGGCGGGTGCCGATCGACCTCGGCCTGGTCGGCACCGTCGCCGACACCGCCGCGGCGTTGCTGCCGCTGCTGAGTCGCAAATACGACCGCGCCCACCTGGACCGCGCGCTGCTGCACTACGCCAAGACCCGCAAGAAGCTGAACGCGTTGGCCGCCAACGACCGCGACCGCACCCCGATCAGACCGGAATACGTTGCAGCGCTTGCTAATCAGATCGCCGCTGTCGACGCGGTGTTCACCGCCGACGTCGGTTCTCCGGTGGTGTGGGCGGCGCGCTACCTGACGATGAACGGCCGTCGGCGGCTGATCGGGTCGTTCAACCACGGAACCATGGCCTGCGCACTGCCGCACGCCATCGGCGTCCAGACCGCCGACCGCGGCCGCCAGGTGGTCGCCTTCGCCGGTGACGGCGGGCTGACCATGCTCTTCGGCGAGCTGCTCACCCTGGTGCAGAACCGGCTGCCGGTGAAGGTGATCGTCTTCGACAACTCGTCGCTGAACTTCGTCGAGTTGGAGATGAAGGCGGCCGGCATCGTCAACTTCGGCACCGACCTGCGCAACCCGGACTTCGCCGCGGTCGCCGCGGCGCTGGGCATCTTCGGTCGCCGGGTGGAGCGGCCGGGGGAGCTGGAGGCCGCTCTGACCGACGCGTTCGCCCACGACGGGCCGGCACTGGTCGACGTGGTGACCGCCCGGCAGGAGCTGTCGATCCCGCCGGCGATCACCGCCCAGCAGGCGAAGGGGTTCTCGCTGTACGCGATCCGCACCATCCTGGCCGGCCGCGCCGACGAGCTGCTGGACCTGGTCACCACCAACGTGGCCCGGCGGATCCTGGACTGAGCCGGCTGCTGGGCGCACCCTCAACCCAGCAGGTCGGCTAGGGCGTCGTCGAGCAGCGGGAAGGTGAACCGGAATCCGCTGTCGCGCAGCACGGCGGTGTGGAGTAGCGCCCGGTGAGGCCCAACGCGGAGGTGGATCCAGGAGTCCGCCGGCCCAGGGAGCCGCTGCCGCTGGCGAGGACGATCTTGGGGGGGCTGGCGGGTGCCGTCACGGTCGTACGCTAGCGCACGGCGTGGTCGAGGTGACAGCCTGATACCCCGTAGGGTATCGTGACGGCATGGCTGAACACACCAACCACCACGACGTACTGACCACCCTCAACCCGCAGCACCGGGCGCTACGGACGATGATCCCGGACGTCTACCGCGGCTTCGGCGAGCTGAGCAAGGCGGCGTTCGCGTCGGGAGCGCTGGACACCAAGTTCAAGGAGCTGATCGCGCTGGCCGTCGGTGTGGTGCACGGCTGCGACGGCTGCATCGCCTCGCACGCGCAGAGCGCGGTGCGCGCCGGGGCCAGCAAGGAGGAGGCCGCCGAAGCGATCGGCGTGACCTTCCTGATGATGGGCGGACCGGCCACCATCTACGGGGCCCGCGCCTACGACGCGTTCTGCGAATTCGCCGACGCCACCGCGTCGGTCTGACCCACCGCCGGGGTGCGCCGCCGCCGATGGCGTCGCGTCCGGTCTTCGGGAAGCCCCACCGAGGGTGGCGAGGCCGCGCCGCTGGCCGAGGCTGGGGAAGCTGTTCTTGGCGCTGGCCTGAACGGCTAGAGCGAGCGCAGCACGATCGGCATGCCGTCCATCGGGATCGGCATCCCCCCGTAGTCCCACCGCGGCTGATAACCCGGCCGGACCAGCTCCAGCCGGTAGCGGCGCAGCAGCCGGTGGATGACGGTCTTGACCTCCAGCCGCGCGTAGGTCATCCCGATGCACTTGTGCGCCCCGCCGCCGAACGGGTTGAACGCATACCGGTGCTTCTTGTGCTCGCACCGCGGCTCCAGGAACCGCTCCGGGTCGAACTGCCGTGGGTTGGTGTACAACTCGGGTAGCCAGTGGTTCATCCCCGGCCAGATCGTCACGTTGGTGCCGGCCGGCAGGTAGTGGCCGAGCAGCTCGGTGTCGCGCACCGTCTGACGCATGTTGAACGGCAGCGGGGTGACCAGCCGCAGCGACTCGTCCATCACCAGGTCCAGCGTCTCCAGGCGCTCCAGCGCATCGATGTCCAGCGGCCGGTCGCCCAGCCGGGCCGATTCGTCGCGGGCCCGTTCCTGCCACGTCGGATTCGCGGCCAGGTGGTAGGCCATCGTGGTCAGCGTCGACGTGGTGGTGTCGTGGGCGGCCATCATCAAGAAGATCATGTGGTTGACGATGTCCTGGTCGGTGAAGCTGTTGCCGTCCTCGTCGGTGGTGTGGCAGAGCGCGGTGAGCATGTCGGTGCCCTCGGCGGCGCGGCGCTCGACCACCCGCCCGGCGAAGTACTCCTCCAGCACCCGACGGGCCTGTAGGCCGCGCCACCACTTGAACGGTGGCACCGACGTCCGGATGATCGCCCCGCCGGCCCGGGTGGTCTGCTCGAACGCGTGGTTGACCTTCGCCACCAGCGTGTGGTCGTCGCGCAGGTCATGGCCCATGAACACCACCGACGCGATGTCCAGGGTGAGCTCCTTGACCGCCGGGTAGAACAGGAACCGGGTGTCGTCGGTGGGCCAGTCGCGCACGATCGCGCTGGTGACCCGGTCCATGTCGACGACGTAATCGGCCAGCCGCGGGCGGGTGAAGGCGCCCTGCAGGATCCGCTTGTGGTGCAGGTGCTCGTCGAAGTCCAGCAGCATCAGGCCGCGGTTGAAGAACGGCCCGATCACCGGGATCCAGCCCGTGGTCGAGTAGTCCTTGTCGCGGTTGGCGAAGACGATCTGGGTGGCGTCCGGGCCGAGCGCGGCGACCGACGACAGGATCGGCGACTTGGCGAAGTACAGCGGGCCGTGCTTGCGGTAGACGAACAGCAGGTAGTCCGGGCCCTCGCGGAACGTCTCGACGACGTGGCCGAGGATCGGCAGGCCGGCATCGCCGGTCACCGGTTTGAGTCCGCTGCCGGGTGGCGGGTCGGCCAGCGTCTGGGTCTTCCAGTCCACCGTCAGCAGCCGCTTCTCCAGCGCGCCCATCCCGGGCATGTTGTTCATGGTCGGGATGAACCGGCGTTTCGCCTGGTCGAGCAGGTAGTGCGAGGTGCTGACGGTGGTCATCGACGCTCCTTTGCGAGGATCGGCAGGTGGTGACCTCGGTCACTGAAAGCTAATCGTTCGATATGGGTTGACGCATGTCAAGTCTTTTCTTTCGGTCCGCGTTACGGCAGAGTCGCAGGATGGACACAGTGCAGGGGGAGGACCGGCCGCGGTCCCCGATGCGGTCGCGGCGCGGCGACCGGCGGCGCGGGGCGATCGTGCAGGCGGTACGCGACCTGCTGGCCGTGAAGCCGTTCGACGAACTCTCGGTCGCCACGATCAGCTACCGGGCCGGGGTCGCGCGATCCGGCTTCTACTTCTACTTCGACTCCAAGTACGCGGTGCTCGCGCAGATCCTCGCCGAGGCGCTGGACGAGCTCGAGGCGCTCACCGGGCACTTCGCCCCGCGCGGTGCCGACGAATCACCCGCGGCGTTCGCCCAGCGGATGGTCGGCAGCGCCGCCCTGGTGTACGCGAACAACGATCCGGTGCTGGCGGCCTGCAACGCCGCGCGCGCCACCGACCCGCAGATCCGGGAGATTCTGGACCGTCAGCTCGCCGTGGTGGTCGACCAGATCGTCGGCATCGTCCGTGACGAGGCCGCCGCCGGCACCGCGCAGCCGGTCAGCGACGACCTTCCGGTGCTGGTCCGCACCCTGGCCGCGACCAGCGCGGTGGCGCTCTCCGGGGACAGCACGTTCCTGGGCGCCGACGGCGACGTGCAGCGCACCGCGCGGGTGCTCGAACGGCTCTGGCTGGCCGCGCTGTGGCCCGGCGCGGCCGAGCCGGCCACACCGGCGGATTGAACGACGCACCGGATCGCACCGCCGGTAGGGTCAGCATCCATGGCGAAGCTAGCGGAGCACTATCGGGGCAAGCGGTGTTTCATCACCGGGGCGGCCAGCGGCATCGGGCGGGCGACCGCGCTGCAGCTCGCCGGCTACGGTGCCGAGCTGTACCTGACCGACCGCAACGCCGACGGCCTCGACGAGGTGGTCGCCGACGCGCGGGCGCTGGGGGCGCAGGTTCCCGAGCACCGGGCGCTGGACGTCGCCGACCATGACCAGGTAGCCGCGTTCGCCGCCGAGATCCACTCCCGCCACCCGGCGATGGACGTCGTGATGAACATCGCCGGGATATCGGCCTGGGGCACCGTCGACCGGCTCAGCCACGAGCAGTGGAGCAAGATCGTCGCGATCAACCTGATGGGCCCGATCCACGTCATCGAGGAGTTCGTGCCGGCTATGGTGGCGGCCGGCCGCGGTGGCCAGCTGGTGAACGTCTCCTCGGCGGCCGGTCTGCTCGCCCTGCCCTGGCACGCCGCCTACAGCGCCAGCAAGTACGGGCTGCTCGGCCATTCCGAGGTGCTGCCTTTCGACCAGGCCCGCCACCCCAACGGGGAGTCGGTGGTGGTGCCCGGCGCGGTGCGCACCCCGTTGATCGACACCGTCGAGATCGCCGGTGTCGACCGCGACGACCCCCGGGTCGC
>NZ_JBYCLB010000018.1:0-4408 GCF_057473705.1 Mycobacterium sp. TH-M15
CCTCCCACATTCTTGTGGCTCTACCGGCCAGGACCTGATTCCTGTCCGCAACCCACGTTCACATGTGAGCGAGGCCCCAGCCCCCCATACCGTCTACCCGGAGGGCGCCTCGGTCTGGTTCCTGCCTCGGCTGGTCGGCATGGGCAGAGCGCTGGACTGGATGGTCAGCGGCCGGGTCTTCGACGCCGACGAGGCGCTGGCCACCGGGCTGGTGCACAGCCTGCACGAGCCGGGCGACGTGCTGGCGGCGGCGAACAAGCTGGCGCGGGAGCTGATCGCCAAGACGGCGCCGGTTTCGGTCGCGGTGATCCGCCAGATGCTGTACCGGCTCTCCGTGCTGGAATCGCCGCTGCAGGTGCAGCGGGTCGATTCCCGGCTGATCGCCGACATGCCGACCTCCGCGGACGCCATCGAGGGGATCATGTCGTTCCTGCAGCGGCGCGAGCCGACCTTCGCCGGGAAGGTTCCCGGCGACATCCCGGACTGGCTGCCCTGGGTGGGCCGGCCCTGACGAGGGACCACGCGGACCTGACGCTGGGGATCTTCGGGGTGGCGTCGGCTGGACGTGGGTGAGACGTCGAACCGTCCATCGAGGTCGGGGAAGCCGGTACCAGCTGTGCAGTCGGTCAGCCGCTGGTGCCGGTCTGTGGGTTTCGGGTTGGAGGTGACAGATCCGCCAGACCCCCGCTGATCCGGCTCTTCGTCAAGCTGGCGCATCGGCCGGAGGTGGCTGCCGATATCGACCCCGCTGGACTGGAGTTCGCCGTCTTGGCTCTGTGCTGCTTCGGCGGGGGCGCCTGGATGTGCTGTTACCCCTCGGTGTGGCTGCCGCACCCGAACTGACCCGCGGCCGCCCTCGCAGGGCTGTCTACGCAGGTCAAACCGCATAAACCGTCGGGGTGACTGACGGGACTCGAACCCGCGACATTCAGGATCACAACCTGACGCTCTACCAACTGAACTACAGCCACCATTGCCGCCGGCCCGGACGGGTTCCGCGGCGACGTCGATACTAGCCGCTGGGAGGCTCGGTGACCGAATCGTTTGTCGGGGGCGTGTCCCCGGCCGCAGCCGAATCCGTCCCGTAGTCGGCCGCGATCGCGGCGATCTCACTGGTCGACGGCCCGGGCGGCGGCACGAACGCGGCCCGCCGGTAGAACTTGAGCTCGTTGATGGACTCCTGGATGTCGGCCAGCGCGCGGTGGGCCAGCCCCTTGGCCGGCTGGCCGAAGTAGATCCGCGGATACCAGCGCCGGCACAGCTCCTTGATCGAGCTGACGTCGACCATCCGGTAGTGCAGGAAGGAATCCAGCTCTGGCATGTCGCGGGCCAGGAAGCCGCGGTCGGTGGCGATCGAGTTGCCGGCCAGCGGCACCGTCTTGGCGTGCGTGATGTGGGCCCGGACGTAGTCGAGCACCATCTGCTCGGCGGTCGGCACGTCGACGGTGGAGCTGCGGACCTCCTCGATCAGCCCGGACCGGGTGTGCATCTCGATGACGACGTCACTCATCGCGTCCAGCGCCGCGTCGTCGGCGTGGATCACCACGTCCATACCGTCGCCGAGGACGTTGAGCTCCCCGTCGGTGACCAGGGCGGCGATCTCGATCAGCTTGTCCGAGCCCAAGTCCAGCCCGGTCATCTCGCAATCGATCCAGACCAGTTCGTCTCGTTCGGCGCTCACAGTAAACCCACGTTAGCCGCTCGGCGGCGCAGTGTTGCGCCGCAGTGCCACCCGGACAAGTAGTGTCGTGCCTTGCCGGTACCACTCGGGGACCGATCGGGAGGAGGCGCAGCCACGATGAGCCCGGAAGCCACACCAGGCGGCGATGCGACCGCCAGTCCTGCACAGCAGATCGCCAGCGGCTACGTCGTCGACGGTCAGGCCCTGGAGCTGGGCACCGTCGTCATCGACGGCACCGCGGACCCGACGGCGCGGGTCGCCATCCCACTGGCCACGGTCAACCGGCACGGCCTGGTGGCCGGCGCCACCGGAACCGGCAAGACCAAGACGCTGCAGGGGCTTGCCGAGCAGCTCTCCGCCGCCGGTGTCCCGGTGCTGATGGCCGACATCAAAGGCGACCTGTCCGGGCTGTCCCGGGCCGCCGAGGCCACCGACAAGACCGCCGAGCGCGCCAAGGAGACCGGCGACGACTGGCAGCCGACCGCGTTCCCGGTGGAATTCCTGTCGCTGGGCACCGGCGGGGTCGGGGTTCCGGTGCGGGCCACCATCTCCAGCTTCGGCCCGATCCTGCTGTCGAAGGTGCTCGGGCTCAACACCACCCAGGAATCGACGCTGGGGCTGATCTTCCACTGGGCCGACCAGCAAGGGCTGCCGCTGCTGGACCTGAAAGACCTGCGTTCGGTGATCAGCTATCTCACCAGCGACGAGGGCAAGCCCGAACTGAAGAATCTCGGGGCGGTGTCGCCGGCGACGGCCGGCGTCATCCTGCGCGCGTTGGTCACCCTGGAGGCGCAGGGCGCGGACACCTTCTTCGGCGAGCCGGAGCTCAACCCCGAAGACCTGCTGCGCAGCGACCCGAAGGGCCGCGGGGTGATCACCCTGCTGGAGCTGGGCGACCAGGCCGCGCACCCGGTGCTGTTCTCCACTTTCCTGATGTGGGTGCTGGCCGACCTGTTCACCCTGCTGCCCGAGGTCGGCGACCTGGACAAGCCGAAGCTGGTGTTCTTCTTCGACGAGGCGCACCTGCTGTTCACCGACGCCTCCAAGGCGTTCCTGGAACAGGTCGAGCAGACGGTCAAGCTGATCCGGTCCAAGGGCGTCGGCGTGTTCTTCTGCACCCAGCTGCCCACCGACGTCCCCAACGACGTGCTCTCGCAGCTGGGCGCCCGGATCCAGCACGCGCTGCGCGCCTTCACCCCCGACGACCAGAAGGCGCTCACCAAGACGGTGCGCACCTACCCGAAGACCAAGGCCTACGACCTGGAGTCGGCGCTGACCTCGCTGGGCATCGGCGAGGCGATCGTCACCGTGCTCTCCGAGCGCGGCGCCCCCACCCCGGTTGCCTGGACCCGGCTGCGGGCCCCGCGCTCGCTGATGGCCGCCATCGGTGACGACGCGATCGCCGCCGCCGCGCAGGCCAGCCCGCTGCAGGCCGAGTACGGCCAGACCGTCGACCGGGATTCGGCCTACGAGCGGCTCAGCACCAAACTGAGTCCGTGGTCGGACGTCTCGGTCGACGCCGAAGTGTCGCTGCCGCCGCCGCCCAAGCCGGAGCCGTCCATGTTCGACAAAGTTCTGGCCAACCCGGCCGTCAAGAGCGCGATGCGCTCGGCGGGCACCGCCTTCGGTCGGGAGATCACCCGCAGCATCTTCGGCACCGGCCGACGTCGGCGGTAGCCAACCGGCAGCCGCCGCGAAGCGCGGCGCTGATCTGATGGCGGCGACCCGTCCCCCGCAAGCGGGAGGTGCCCCCAGCGCCCGGCTTCACCGCGCCTGCGATCGCCGCTAGTCGCCGCCGAGCTTCTTGTACACCGCCCCGACGATCGGTGTGACGATCGCCCGCGGAGCGTACCCGCTCGCCACCGACATAGCCTTCGAGGTGATCCCGGGGACGACGCGCATCTTGTTGCGGCCCAACGCATCCAGCGACAGTTTGGCGGTGTGCTGGGTGGAGATCCACAGAAAATCCGGGATCAGCTTGTCGATCAGCGAGGCATCGCCGGCATCGGGCATCTCGGCGCGCACCGGCCCCGGCGCCAGCAGCGTGACATGCACCCCCGATCCGTGCAGCTCGCCGCGAAGCGATTCGCTGAACGTGTTGACGAACGCCTTGGTCGCGGCGTAGGTGGCGTTGTTGGGGATCGGCGAATTACCGGCCGCCGACCCCGAGATCAAGATGCCGCCGGACCGGCGCTCCAGCATGCCCGGCAGCACCGTCAGCACCAGATCGTGCACCGCGACCGCGTTGAGCTGAACCTGGGCCCGCTCCACCGCCGGATCCAGGCCGGCGATCGGCCCGAACGTGCCGGTTCCGGCGTTGGCGCACAGCACCGAGATCTCCCGACCGGCCAGCTCGGCGCAGAGTGCGTCGCGGGCCGGCGGATCGGCCAGATCGACCGCCCGCACCTCGACGGGCACCCGGTACTTGTCGGTGAGCCGCGCGGCCAGCTCGGTGAGCACGTCTTCGCGGCGTGCGGTGACGATCAGCCCGTAGCCCCGGGCGGCCAGCTCGGTGGCCAGCGCCTCGCCGATCCCCTGGGACGCACCGGTGACGACGGCGCGGGTGTCCGGGCTGGGCGGGGGCAGCGGCATGGGCCCATGCTAGACAACGGGGTCGTGGTGGCTCGCCGGCACCGCACCGCCACGGCCCGGCCGAAGCGCCGATTAGAGTGCCGGGGTATGGGAAACCCGGAGACGGGTCTGCGCAGATCCGGGCGATCCCAGATC
>NZ_JBYCLB010000019.1:0-3098 GCF_057473705.1 Mycobacterium sp. TH-M15
CAACCGAGACCCACCGCGTTTTCCGGTCGGGCGTGTCGGAGCCAGAGACCAGATGAGACACGTCCGTGTCGTTGGCGTGTCACGGCGCCGAGCCTAAACGCGGCCGGACCGGCGACCGCGATCAGGTGGCCTTGAAGTCGTCCGGGGTGACGCTGTCCAGGAACTCCTTGAATTTCTCCACCTCGTCCTCGCGGACCGCGCCGGTACCCTCGTTGTCGCCTTCGTCGGGGATCAACAGACCGGCCTCGGCCAGCACCGCCTCCTCGACGTAGATCGGCACCCCGACCCGCAGTGCGACGGCCACCGAGTCCGACGGCCGCGCTGACACGGTGATCCCCCGGTCGAAGATCAGGTCGGCGTAGAAGGTGCCCTCCTGCAGATCGACGATCCGCACCTCCTTGAGCGAATGCCCCAGCGCGGTGATCAGGTCCCGGATCAGGTCGTGGGTCAGTGGCCGGGCCGGTTCGACGCCTTGCTGTTCCAGGGCGATGGCGGCGGCCTCGGCCTGACCGATCCAGATCGGCAGGTATCGGTCGCCGTCGGCCTCGCGCAGCAGCAGCACCGGCTGATTCTGCGGCTGTTCGACGCGGATGCCGACCACCCGTACTTCACTCATCCGAGTCCGCCCTCCGCATCTGCCGGTATTGATGCCGTCGGCCCGGTGCAAACCCGTGGTGGCACAACCACACCGCTGCACATCAGGCCGTCGAGGAAAGTCTAGTCCTCAGCGCTGCAGAACGTCGCGAACCGCGGACTTGACCAGCGCCGTGTGCAGGGTGATCGCCAGCGCGGCGACCTCGCGCGCCAGGTCGTCCGCCCGGTCCCGGGCACCGGCCTTCCCGGCCTTCACCACCGGCCCGGCGATCTGGGCGATCAGGTCGGACTGCCGGTCGGCGGCCGATCGAAACGCCCGCAGGTGACGCGGCTCCACCCCGTATTCGGCCAGCGCCTGGGCGCACTGCAGGATGACGACGGCATGCTCGTCGAAGAAGCCGGCCGGCCCGGTGGTGATCACCCCGGCCTTGACCAGCGCCCGGAGCAGCTCGTCGGGGACGCCGGAGCGCTGCAGCAGCGACTCCCGGCTCAGCCGCGCCGGGGTGGGCTCCGGGGTGGGCTCCGGGGCGCGCGAAGCGTCGTCGGTCACCGGGATAAGCCGCCGGTAGCGCGCCCCGGGGTGCAGGGCGGGCAGGTCGCCGTCGGGTTCGGCGTCGAGCCGCGCCTTGATCACCTTCAGCGGCAGATACTGGTCCCGTTGGGCGGTCAGGATGAACCGCAGCCGGGCGCAGTCGTGGGCGCTGAACCGCCGGTACCCGGACGCGGCGCGCTCCGGGGTCACCAGGCCTTCGGCCTCCAGGAAGCGGATCTTGGAGATGGTGACATCGGGGAAGTCCGGCCGAAGCAGGTCCAGCACCGCTCCGATCGACATCCCGACCGGCTCGGGCGCATCGGGGGCGGTCACCGGCCTGCTACCCGGTGCGGTTCTCGCCGGTCTTCGGGCCGGTCAGGAACACCAGGCGGAACTTGCCGACCTGAACCTCGTCACCGTTGACCAGCACGGCCGAGTCGACCGGCTCCCGGTTGACGTAGGTGCCGTTCAGGCTGCCGACGTCGACCACCTGGAATTCCGAGCCCTCCAGCCGGAACTCGGCGTGGCGTCGGCTGACGGTGACGTCGTCGAGGAAGATGTCGCTGTCGGGATGCCGCCCCGCCGCGGTGACCGCCTGGTCGAGCAGGAAGCGGGATCCGGCGTTGGGCCCGCGTTTGACCACCAGCAACGCCGAGCCGGCCGGCAGTCCCTCCACGCCGGAGACCACGCTTTCGCCGCTCGGCGGCGCCGGCGCGTCCAGTTCATTGAGGAAGTCGGCGCGAAAGACCGATGTGGTCTCGACGCTCGGCTCGTCAACGTTCTGGTCGTCGTCCTTCTCCGTCACCCGCTGCTCCTCACTGGCCGCTGTGGTCCACGCTTGCCCGGCTGCACGTCGGCGTCTCGCCGATGTAGTCGACCGTACCGCGCGACGCCCGTCGATGGGCACCGCACCGCCGGTTCGGTCACCGGATTTAACCGCCCAGGAACCCTAACAGGGTCACTCGGTCACCGTCGCCCGATACGCGTCCGCGTCGAGCAGTCCGGCCAGGTCGGCCACCAGCGCATCCGCCTGCCCGGCGTCCGCCTGCAGGTCCAGCAGCCACCCCGCGCCGTACGGGTCGGAGTTCACCAACTGCGGATTGGCCTCCAAATCTCCGTTGACGGCAACCACTTTCGCCGAAATCGGCGCGTACAGGTCCGACACCGACTTGGTCGACTCCACCTCGCCGAAGGCCTCCCCCGCGATCACCTGGGTGCCGACCCCGGGCAGCTGCACGAACACCACGTCGCCGAGGGCGGCCTGGGCGAAGTCGGTGATCCCCACCCGCACGGTGTCCGCGCCGGTGCGCTGCACCCATTCGTGTTCGGCGGTGTAGTGCAGGTCGGCTGGGACTTGGCTCGCAGGGCTCACAGGGGTCGCTCTCCTTCTCGGCGGTGTTCATTTGACGGGCTGAGCGTATTGCCGCGGTTTCGGCTGCCGCAAGGAGGTCACGTCGACCCGGTCGGCCTGCTGCACGGTCATGGTCCCGCCGAGTGCCCCGACGCTGTCGATGGCGCCGCCCGGGATGTTCAACGCGGCGGCCAGGGTGGGCGGATCGCCGATCGCCAGCACCGAATACGGTGGCGCGAGGGTCGTGCCGTCGAAATCCAGCTGCCCGGGCACGCCGACCACCCAGGTGTCCACCCCGACGCGCACGCCCTGGGCGCCGGCGCGGATCTCCATCGCCTCGGCGCCGGCGGCCCGCAGCTCGTTGATCACGTCCAGCAGCGCCTCGGCGGGCACCCCGTGACCGGGATCCTCGATCGTCACCGTGACACCCGGCCCGACCGCGGCGACGGTGCCGGTCATGATCGCCAACGCCGCGAGCCGGGCCTGGGCGTTCTCGATCGCCGCCTGGTCGCTGCTGCCCGACTGCTGCAGGGTGGTCAGTTCCCGCTGCAGCTCGGTGACTTCGGTGTTCAGCGCGGCCTCGCGCTGACGCAGCGAGTCGAGCAGCACCAGCAGATCGGC
>NZ_JBYCLB010000020.1:0-5149 GCF_057473705.1 Mycobacterium sp. TH-M15
GGAGTACGTCGGTCACCCGAACCTCCGCGACCTGCTGCTCAACCTGCAGATCACCCCCGCCAACGCCGGTTCGGTGCTCGAACGGGTGCTCGACTACGAGTACAACCACGCCTACCTGAAACACTTGAGCCCGACGCCGGCAGGCTACCTCCAGGACTACCACTTCGACCGGGTCTGGAGCCGGCTGGCGGTCACCATCGACCTGGATCCGGCCTTCGAGCCGCTGATCCACAGCCGTCGGCTGCAGGTAAACGGCCGGGTGATGCCGAACATCCCGGCGATGCTGTACCAGCTGGAGCGCGACACCCGAGCCGTCGCCGACCTGACACCGCGCGGTGTCTCACCGCACATCCACGGCGACCTGCACCTGGAGAACATCCTCTACGACCAGGACTCCGAGCAGTTCTGGCTGGTCGATCCGCGCGGCTACCCCGCCTGCGACATCTACTACGACCTGGGCAAGCTGTCGCACAGCTACAACGGCCACTACGACCTGCTGCACGAGGGACGCCACGAGGTCAGCCACCACGTCGACGGCGACACGGCGGTCATCGACCTCAGCCTGAACTCGCCGCACCTGGAGGAGGTGTACAACGAGCTGAGTCGGGTGATGGACGGCGTCGTCGCCGCCGTTCTGCAGATCGACAGCGACCAGGCCAATCCCCGGATCAACTTCAACGAAGCCATGCACTTCTGCTCGGACATGCCGTTCCACATCCACCCGGACGCGTCGCCGAACGTCGCGGTGGCGATCTACGCCACCGGCGCCCTGCTGCTCGCCGATGTGCTGCAAGAGTTCTCGATCGACGCCGATCCCTCCCAAGCGGTGCACCAGCGTGGGCTGCGTCGGATCACCGACGTCACCCGCGACACCTGGCGTCTCGACGCCTAACCGGATTCGGCGACCCGGACGTATGCGCAACGTACACGCTCAACTCGTCGTCTTCGATCTCGACGGCACGCTGCTCGACACCACCAACCCGATCTCCGAGGTGACCGCCCGGGCGCTGCGCGATCTGCAGCAGCGCGGGCTGCAGATCGCCTTCGCCAGTTCCCGGCCGCTCGCGTCGGTGGAGCTGTTCGCCCAGCGGGTGGGGGTCACCGCGCACCTGATCGGCTTCAACGGCGCGTTGGCGGTATCCGCCGGCGGACGGCAGTTGGTCACCGAGACCTTTGTGATGGACGAGCGGCTGGCCGACCTGCTGCACCGGTTCGCCGACACCGGCGGCCTGGTGAACGTCTACCGTCCGTCGCATTGGCTGGCGATCGGGCCTGCCGCGGCGATCGACCACGAGGAGAAGGCGACCGGCCTGACCGCCGACTCGCGATCTTCGGCCACCGACCTGACGGAGCTGGCGGGCGACTCGGTGCTGAAGGTCATGTGCCGCGGCAGCGAACCGGCCTGCCGGGCGCTGCTGGACGCGGTGCACGGGTCCGCCACCCTGGTGGCGATGTCCGCCGGCTGGGACTGCTGTGACGTCCAGTCCCGGGGGGTCGACAAGGCGCGCGCGGTCCGTGAACTCTGCCGCGACCTGGACATCTCGCCGGACGCGGTGGTGGCCTTCGGGGACAGCGACTCGGACGCCTCGATGCTTCAGATGGCCGGCTACGGCGTGGCGGTCGGCGCGGCGAGTCCCCAGGCGAAGGCGGCGGCCGGTGAGCTGATCGACGGCCCGGGGTCAGGAGCGCTGGCCGCGTGGGTGGACCGAATCACCATCGCGAGCTGAGCCGATGCCAGCGTCGAACTCCGCCCCGACCGATGTGCTGGTGCTGGGCGCCGGGGGCCGGGTCGGCGCGGCGCTGGCCCGGTTCCTCCCGGAATCCGGCCTCTCCGTTCGGGGAATGACCCGACACGATGTCGACATACGCGACCAGGGACAGCTCGCAGCGGCCATCGAGACAGCCGATCCACGTGTCGTCGTCTACGCCGTCGCGATCGCCGACCCGGACCGCTGCGAACGGAATCCGTCGCTGTCCTACGAGGTGAACGTTGCCGGCGCGGTCCGGGCGGCCGAGGCGGCAGACGGGATCGGTTGCCGGCTGGTCTATTACTCGACGGATTACGTGTTCGGGGCGCCCGGCCGCTACCTCGAGGACGCGCCGGTCTCGCCGCTGCAGGTCTACGGTCGGCACAAGGCCGAAGCGGAGCAGCTGGTGTTGGGCCGCGGTGACAACATGGTGATCCGGCTGCCGCTGCTCTTCGGGGGCGACCGGGATCCCGTCGGCGACGCGCTGCGTGCCGTCGTCGATGGAGCCGCACTGCCCCGAGATGACCGGCGCCGCCACCCGATTCCGCTGCGCCACGTGGTGTCGGTGACCGGCATGCTGGTTTCGACCGACGCCCGGTCAGGCATTTATCACGCGGTCGGCGCCGATGCGGTGACCAAGACCGAGTGGGTCTGCTACATCGCCGGACTGCTCGGCAAATCGGTCCCGCCCGTCACCGCGCCGGCCGGCAGCCCGGTGGCCGTGCGACCGACGGACGTCGAGCTGGCCAGCAGGCACCCCGAGCTGTGCGCAACCGAGGGCACGGTGTGGGTGGCCACCCGGGCAAGGGTGGCCGAGCTAGGCTTTCCCGGTACAGCTGTCGTCGGCTGACGTGTTCGCCGGGTACGCCGTCGAACGCCTGTCGGCGCCGGGGCCATGGGCGACATCCCCCGTCATTCGAGACCGCGCCGCGACCGGTCAGCTACGACCCGTTGTTCGGTCCGCCGGAGTTGGCGCCGGGGATATCGGTGATCGGCAAGTTCGGCATCGGCGGCGGTGACGGGGTGGCCGGCAGGGTTGGGATGTCGGCCGCCGGGATGTCGCGCAGCTCGTCGACCGGCGGGCCGTTCTCCCGGCCGCCGTAGACACTGCCCGGCTGCCGCGGGCCGAGCAGTTGGCTCACCGTGACCAGGTGGTAGCCGTTGGCTTTGAGCACCGGGATGAACTGGTACACCAGGTCGACGGTGGACGAGTAGGTGTCGTGGAACAGCACCACCGATCCGGGTTTGACCTGGGTCATCAGCATGTACCGGGTGGCGGCGGTGTCGGCGTCGTTGATCCAGTCGAACGGGATGACGTCCCAGAGGATTCCGGCCAGACCGGCGTTGGCGGCCGCCGCGTTCACCGCGTCGTTGGTGAGCCCGCCGGCCGGCCGCCACAGCGTTGGCGTCTGGCCGGTCGCCGCGGCGATCGCATCGTTGGCCCGGGACAGCTGAGCCGGAACGTCTTGCGGCGGAATGGTCGTCATGTCGGGGTGCTCGAAGGTGTGGCTGCCGATCTCCATGCCCGCCTCGGCGATGCGTCGCGCGCCGTCCGGGTTGGCGGCCACCTTGTTGCCGATCAAGAAGAACGTCGCCGTGGCGTGATTGTCGGCGAGGATCCGCAGCAGGCGGTCGGTGTACGGCGAGGGTCCGTCATCGAAGGTCAGCGCGACACATTTGGCGACCGCGCAATCCACCGGTTCCGCGTCGACCGGGTGTCCGGTGCAGCCGCCGACCAGCACGGCGGCGGAGACACCGCCGACCATCCGGTTGAACCAGCTGCGCACCCTGGCAGCCTACGGCAGCGTCGGCGCTAGGGCAGCGACGCCGGGTTGATCTCCTCCAGCATCTCGGTGACCAGCGCGGCGATCGGCGACCGCTCACTGCGCAGCAGGGTTACGTGGGCGAAGAGTGGGTGCCCCTTGAGTTTCTCTATCACCGCGGCGATCCCGTCGTGCCGGCCGACCCGCAGGTTGTCCCGCTGGGCGACGTCGTGGGTGAGCACCACCCGAGACCCGGTACCGAGCCGGGAGAGCACGGTCAGCAAGACGTTGCGCTCCAGCGACTGTGCCTCGTCGACGATGACGAACGAGTCGTGCAGCGAGCGGCCCCGGATGTGGGTCAGCGGCAACACCTCCAGCATGCCGCGGGAGAGCACCTCGTCGAGCACGTCCGGGCTGGCCAGGCCTTCCAGGGTGTCGAAGACCGCCTGTGCCCAGGGCTGCATCTTCTCGTTCTCGCCGCCCGGCAGGTAGCCCAGTTGCTGGCCGCCGACCGCGTAGAGCGGGCGGAACACCACCACCTTGCGCTGGGTCCGTCGTTCCAGCACCGCCTCCAGACCCGCGCACAGCGCCAGCGCCGACTTGCCGGTGCCGGCCTTGCCGCCCAGCGACACAATGCCCACCGACTCGTCGAGCAACAGGTCCAGTGCCACCCGCTGCTCGGCCGAGCGGCCGCGCAGCCCGAACGCCTCCCGATCGCCGCGCACCAGTTGGATGCGCTTGCCGGCATTGACCCGGCCCAGCGCGTGGCTACTCCCACCGAGCAGGCGAACCCCGGTGTGGCACGGCAGATCCCGGGCCGCGGCCAGTTCGATTTCGGAGTCGGCGAACAACGCGTCGATGTCCTCGGCGGTTGCCTCGAGCTCACCCATCCCGGTCCAGCCCGAGGTGACGACGTCCTGGGCGTGGTACTCGTCGGCGGCCAGGCCGACCGCGGCGGCCTTGACCCGCAGCGGGATGTCCTTGCTCACCAGGGTCACCCGGCGGCCTTCCGCGGCGAGGTTGGCGGCGCAGGTGAGGATCCGGCAGTCGTTGCTGTCGGTCCGAAAACCGGCCGGCAACACCGCCGGATCGGAGTGGTTGAGTTCGACGTGCAGGGTACCGCCTTGTGCGCCAATCGGAATCGGCTCGTCCAGTCGGCCGTGCTGACAGCGCAGGTCGTCGAAGAGCCGCAACGCCTGACGGGCGAACCAGCCGAGCTCGTGGTGGTGTCGCTTGGCTTCCAGCTCGCTGATCACCACCAGCGGCACCACGACTTCGTGTTCGGCGAACCGGGCGCACGCCCACGGGTCCGACAGCAGCACGGAAGTGTCCAGCACGTACGTCCGAATATCAGCCACGGGACGCTCCTGCGGTCATTGTCCGCGCGGCCCCGCGCGGAGGGGTCGACGGGGTGGCGGCACCAGGATCGGGGCCGATCCTGCCGTGATCGCAACGGTGATGCCGGTTGGACGGCAGAGCAGCTGGCTAGCCATCGGTAGCGACGCTACCCCCGCGGACCGGTACCGGCCGGGCAGGCGCGCCGGGGATCAGCCGATGACGAACTGCTGCAGAGCGGGGTCGGCGGCCAACCCCCAGGCGCTGATCCGGTCGGAGATCACCCGGCGCAGCTGGTCGGGT
>NZ_JBYCLB010000021.1:0-3488 GCF_057473705.1 Mycobacterium sp. TH-M15
ACGTGACGGCACCGGCCAGCAGCCCGTGGTCGCACGCCTCGCGGATCGGGACCCGGTTGTCGTCGAGGCTCATGCGGCGGCGCGCCGCTCCGCGGTGCCCAGGGCGGTCGGAGAGATGTCCAGCCCGGTGACGATGAAGCCCTGCTGAGCCGGGTAGCCGGCGTTGTCGCCGAGCACCAGGCCCTGCCGGCGCCAGGCCGGCACGCTCTCTTTGGGCGCCTTGGTGTCCCACGGCGGCGTCGGCACCGCCGGAACCCCCTCGGCCGGGCCCTCGCCGCGGTAGCGGGCGTCGAAGCCGAGGCGCAGCTGCGGGCGTATCATCGTCGCCAGCCTATACACGCACGACGCCGCGGCTCGCCGGCCGCGCGCCGGACGCGAGGTGTTAGGCTGCCGAACAGTTCGACATCCTTTAACGATCCGTCCGGTGAGGCGGAGAAGGAGGTCCAGCGGTTCCGCATGGGCGCATCAGGCAGTGCCGACCCCGATCGGGAGTTGATGTCGGCGGCCGACGTCGGCCGCACGGTCTCCCGGATCGCGCACCAGATCATCGAGAAGACCGCGCTGGACGCGCCCGATGCGCCCCGCATCGTGCTGCTCGGCATCCCGACCCGCGGCGTCACCCTGGCCGCCCGGCTGGCCGAGAAGGTCAAGGAATTCTGCGGCGTGGACGTCGGGCACGGCGCCCTGGACATCACCCTGTACCGCGACGACCTGATGACCAAGCCGCCGCGCCCGCTGGCCGCCACCTCGATCCCGCCCGGCGGGGTGGACGACGCGCTGGTGATCCTGGTCGACGACGTGCTGTACGCCGGCCGGTCGGTGCGGGCCGCGCTGGACGCGCTGCGCGACCTGGGCCGGCCGGCGATCGTCCAGCTGGCGGTGCTGGTCGACCGCGGCCACCGGGAGCTGCCGGTGCGCGCCGACTACGTCGGCAAGAACGTACCGACCTCGGCGGCGGAGAGTGTGCACGTCCGGCTGCACGAGTACGACGGCCACGACGCCGTGGTGATCTCCCGGGGGGCGCCGTGACCCGTCGACACCTGCTGAGCACCGCCGACCTGGGCCGCGACGAGGCCACCGTCATCCTCGACGACGCCGACCGGCTGGCGCAGGCGCTGCTCGGCCGCGAGGTCCGCAAGCTGCCGACGCTGCGCGGCCGGACGGTGATCACCATGTTCTACGAGAACTCCACCCGCACCCGGGTCTCGTTCGAGGTGGCCGGGAAGTGGCTCAGCGCCGACGTGGTCAACGTCAGCGCCACCGGGTCGTCGGTGGCCAAGGGGGAGTCGCTGCGCGACACCGCGCTGACCCTGCGCGCCGCCGGCGCCGACGCGCTGATCGTGCGGCACCCGGCGTCCGGCGCCGCGCAGCTGATGGCGGAGTGGACCGCCGACCCCGACGGGGGCGGCCCGGCGGTGATCAACGCCGGCGACGGCACCCACGAACACCCCACCCAGGCGCTGCTGGACGCGCTGACCATCCGGCAGCGGCTCGGCGGGGTCGACGGCCGCCGGGTGCTGATCGTCGGCGACATCCTGCACAGCCGGGTGGCCCGGTCCAACGTGACGCTGCTGGCCGCCCTCGGCGCCGAGGTGGTGCTGGTGGCCCCGCCCACGCTGCTGCCGGCCGGTGTCGGCGACTGGCCGGTGACCGTCTCGCACGGCCTGGACGCCGAGCTGCCCGCGGCCGACGCGGTGCTGATGCTGCGGGTGCAGGCCGAACGGATGACCGGCGGTTTCTTCCCGTCGGCGCGGGAGTACTCGGTGCGCTACGGGCTCTCCGACGCCCGCCGGGCGCTGCTGGGCGACCACGCGGCGGTGCTGCATCCGGGGCCGGTGCTGCGCGGCATGGAGATCGCCTCGTCGGTGGTGGACTCGCCGCAGTCGGCGGTGCTGCAGCAGGTCGCCAACGGCGTGCACGTGCGGATGGCGGTGCTGCTGCATCTGCTGGTGGGGGCCGGAACCGGCGCCGGAACCGAGGTGGTCGGCTGATGGGTGTGTTGATTCGCGGCGTGCGGCGCTACGGCGAGGGTGATCCGGTCGACGTGCTGGTCGCTGACGGCCAGATCGCCGAGATCGGCGCGGGGCTGACCGCCTCGGCCGGCGGCACCGTGATCGAGGCCGCCGGCCAGGTGCTGCTGCCCGGGCTGGTCGACCTGCACACCCACCTGCGCGAGCCCGGCCGCGAGTACGCCGAGGACATCGAGACCGGTTCGGCGGCAGCGGCACTCGGCGGCTACACCGCGGTGTTCGCGATGGCCAACACCACGCCGGTCGCCGACAGCCCGGTGGTCACCGACTACGTCTGGCAGCGCGGGCAGCAGGTCGGCCTGGTCGACGTGCACCCGATCGGCGCGGTCACCGTGGGGCTGGCCGGCGCCGAACTCACCGAGATGGGCATGATGGCCGACGGTGTCGCGGGGGTGCGGGTCTTCTCCGACGACGGCGTCTGCGTGGCCGACCCGCTGGTGATGCGCCGCGCACTGGAGTACGCCGCCGGCCTCGGTGTGCTGATCGCCCAGCACGCCGAGGAGCCGCGGCTGACCGTCGGCGCCGTCGCCCACGAAGGGCCGCACGCCGCCCGGCTCGGGCTCACCGGCTGGCCGCGGGCCGCCGAGGAGTCGATCGTCGCCCGCGACGCGCTGTTGGCCCGCGACGCCGGGGCCCGGCTGCACATCTGCCACGCGTCCACCGCGGGCACCGTCTCGATCCTGAAATGGGCTAAGGACCAAGGGATCTCGATCACCGCGGAGGTCACCCCGCACCACCTGCTGCTCGACGACAGCAGGCTGGCCGACTATCACGGCGTGAACCGGGTCAACCCGCCGCTGCGCGAGGCCGCCGACACCGATGCGCTGCGCCGCGCGCTCGCCGACGGGGTGATCGACTGTGTGGCCACCGACCACGCCCCGCACGCCGACCACGAGAAGACCTGCGAGTTCGCCGCGGCCCGGCCGGGGATGCTCGGCCTGCAGACCGCACTGTCGGTGGTGGTGGCCACCATGGTGGTCCCCGGCCTGCTCGGCTGGCGCGACGTGGCGCGGGTGATGAGCGAGAACCCGGCGGCGATCGCCGGGCTGCCCGACCAGGGGCGTCCGCTGGAGGTGGGCGAGCCGGCCAACCTGACCGTGGTGGATCCCGACGCCGAGTGGGTGGTGAGCGGCGCGGAGCTGGCCAGCCGCTCGGCGAACACCCCCTACCAGGAGATGCGGCTGCCGGCCACGGTGACCGCGACGCTGCTGCGGGGCGCGATCACCGCCCGGGACGGGAGGAGCCCGGCATGAACCCGCCGACGATGGTCGCGTCGCTGGTCTTCGCCGCCGTCCTGGTGGTGCTGATCGGTTGGTTGATCCGGCTGATGATGCGCGGCTGGCGGCACCGCGCCGAGCGGCAGGCCGCCCTGGTCGGCACCCTGCCGACGGTCCCGGACACGGTGGGGGAGCCGACCGTGGCGGCCACCCGCGGCCTCTACGTCGGCTGCACGCTGGC
>NZ_JBYCLB010000022.1:0-5283 GCF_057473705.1 Mycobacterium sp. TH-M15
CCGCCAACTCGGTGGGGGCGCGGAAGCCATGCCGGATACCCGCCGCGAGCAGCGGCTCCACCTCGCCGGCCGCCGACTCCCAGGTCACCGGCTGGCCCTGCGCCGCCAGCCAGTCGGCGACCGTGTGCAGGTCGGCCACGTCGGCCCGGTCGACCGCCACCACCAGCGACTCGCGCGCGGTGACCACCTCGGCCGGCAGCCCATCCAGGAAGCCGCCCGGCTCGGTGGCGGCCCACAGCTCCAGGGAGCGCAGCCCCAGCCGCAGCAGCTTGTCCTCGCCGGGCCAGCCCTCGCTGTGCGGGGCGAGCATGCCGCCGGCGACCCAGGAGGCGCCGCGCTCGGCGGTCCGATGCAGCCGCACCGTCCACCCGGCGCGGGCCGCCCGCCGGGCCACCGACAGTCCGATCACCCCGCCGCCGATGACGGCCAGCGAGCCAGGCGAGGGTTCGGGCACTTGCTTCTCACTCTCAGTCCCGCCGTACCCCGGGACTCCCGTGTCAGCTTCCCACGCTAGCGGCTACCGTCGCGGTGTGCAGCAACCGCGTCTGGCCGCCGCGCGGCTGTACCTGTGCACCGATGCCCGCCGCGAGCGTGGCGACCTGGCCGAGTTCGCCGACGCGGCGCTGGCCGGCGGGGTGGACATCGTCCAGCTCCGGGACAAAGGATCGGCCGGCGAACGACGGTTCGGCCCGCTGGAGGCGGGTGACGAGCTGGCGGCGCTGGAGATCATCGCCGATGCGGCCCGCCGGCACGGCGCGTTGCTGGCGGTCAACGACCGGGCGGACGTCGCCCGGGCGGCCGGCGCCGACGTGCTGCACCTGGGCCAGCGAGACCTGCCGCTGGCGGTGGCGCGGCAGATCATCGGGCCGGAGCCGCTGATCGGCCGCTCCACCCACGACCGCGACCAGGTGGCGGCCGCCGTCGCCGAGCCGGTCGACTATTTCTGCGTCGGACCCTGCTGGCCCACGCCGACCAAACCGGGCCGTCCGGCTCCCGGCCTGGACCTGCTGCGCTACGCCGCGCAGACCGGCACCGACAAACCGTGGTTCGCCATCGGCGGGATCGATGCCGAGCGGTTACCGCAGGTGCTGGCCGCCGGGGCGCGGCGGGCGGTGGTGGTGCGCGCGATCACGGCAGCCGACGATCCGCGGGCTGCGGCGGCGGCGCTTCGGGCTGCCCTCGAAGCCGCGAACTGAGGTCACGCAGCCGGTCCCAGCTGGCGGCGAAGCCGGGGTGCAGCCGCAGCCCGGCGACCCGGTCCTCGTCCACCCAGCGCAGCTCGGTGCTCTCCCGGTTGGGCACCACCGGCAGCAGCTCGTCGGTCTCGGCGACCACCGTGGTGTAGGTCCAGTCGGCGCCGCTGACGGTCGCGGTGACCACCGCCGCGCGGATCACGATCCGGTCGGCGGGCAGGCCGGCTTCCTCCGCGGCCTCGCGGACCGCCGCCTGCTCGGCGGTCTCGTGGCTGTCCCGGGCGCCGCCGGGCAGCGCCCAGGTACCGCCCTGGTGGCTCCACCAGGCCCGGTGCTGCAGCAGCACCACCGGCGTACCGTCGAGCCGGTGCGACCGCAGCAGGATTCCGGCCGCCCCGTAGCGGCCCCAGTAGCGGGCACCGGTGTCGGAGAACGCCCACCCGTCACCGTCACCGCGCACGGGTCTCAGGATAGATCGAACGGCTCAGGACAGATCCCTGTGCACAACCCGCAGCGCCTAACGAGACCTGACCGGAATCCGCTTATACAGTTGTCCGGAACGAACCACTTCGGAAATGGGGTCTGAACAGACGTGACCGTCGAGTTGGCGCATCCGTCAACTGAGCCGCAGGGGGCGCGATCGCCGGCCGAATCGGCGCATCCGCGCTGGTGGTTCTTCAAGACCACGCCTGGGCGGATTCTGGCCATCGGCGCCTTCCTGGCCATCCTCGGCGGGGCCAGCGGGTTCGCCACCGCGACCACCATCGACCACCGGCAGAACACCCTGACCACGGTGCTCAACCACACCGAGCCGCTGGCCTACGCCGCCGGCCAGCTCTACACCGCACTGTCGGTCGCCGATGCCGCGGCGGCCACCGCCTTCATCGCCCAGGCCGAGCCGCGGGTGGTGCGGGAACGCTACGAGCAGGCCGTCATCGACGCGGCCGTGGCGGTGACCCACGCGTCGAGTGGGCTGACCGAGGAACCGCTGGTGCGGCTGCTGGGCCGGATCAACGGCGAGCTGACCCGCTACACCGGCTTGATCGAGATCGCCCGCACCAACAACCGGGCGGGCAATCCGGTCGGCGCGGCATATCTGTCGGAGGCGTCGGCGCTGATGCAGCACACCATCCTGCCGGACGCCCAGCGGCTCTACGCGGCGACGGCGGCGCGGGTGGACATCGAGACCACCGCGTCGACCCGCGTTCCGGCCCCGGTGATCCTGGTCGTGACGACCACCGTGTTGCTCGGCGCGTTCGCGCACCGCTGGCTGGCCCGACGCACCCGGCGGCGGATCAACCCGGGCCTGGTGGTCGGCGGGCTGGCGATCGCGCTGATGGTGGTCTGGGTCGGCACCGTGCTGGTGATCTCCACCGCCGGCAGCCGGACCGCCAAGGACACCGGAGCCGAGTCGCTGAAGACGCTCACCAACCTAGCGATCACCGCCCAGCAGGCCCGGGCCGACGAAACCCTGTCGCTGATCCGCCGCGGCGACGAAGAAACCCGCAAGGAGGCCTTCCATCAGCGCTTGACCGAGATGAAACAGCAGCTGGCGGGCTACCTGGCCCGCGCCGACGCCGTCGACAAGGAGGCGCTGACCGGTGCCGACCAACTGCTGGATCGCTGGCGGCTGGCCAACGACCGGATCAACTCCTACATCACCGTCGGCAACTACCAGGCGGCCGCCCAGGTGGCCCTGGGCGCCGGCGAGCCGGACTCCACCCCCGCCTTCGACCGGCTCGACGCGGCACTCAACGACGCCATGGAGCACAGTCGCGCCGTACTACGCACCGACGTCCTCAACGCACGCCGGGTGCTGGCGGTGGCCCCGGCCGGCGGTGCGGTGCTCAGCGTCGGCGCCGCGGTCGCGGTCGCGCTCGGCTTGTTGCCCCGACTGAACGAGTACAAGTGATGCAGCCGCTTCCCCTTCTCCGCATCGCCGCCGCCATCGGCGCGGCGATCATGCTGGGCGGCTGCAGCCAGTCCGACGTGGTGGCGACGACGGAGGTCCCGACCCTGGCGCCACCGACCCCGGACGGGATGGAGGTGTTGCCGCCGGAGCACATGCCGCAGCCGCCGGCACCGCCAGCCGCCGACTGCGACGCCACCGCCAGCCTGCGCCCGTTCCGAAGCCGGGCCGAGGCCGACGCCGCGGTGGCCACCATCCGAGAGCGGGGCCGGTTGATCGTCGGGCTCGACATCGGTAGCAACCTGTTCAGCTTCCGGGACCCGATCACCGGCGAGATAACCGGTTTCGACGTCGACATCGCCGGTGAGGTGGCCCGCGACATCTTCGGCAGCCCCTCGCGGGTGGAGTACCGGATCCTGTCGTCGGCCGAACGGATCGCCGCCTTGCAGAGGTCCGAGGTCGATATCGTGGTCAAGACCATGACCATCACCTGCGAGCGGCGCAAGCTGGTGAACTTCTCCACGGTTTACCTCACCGCCAACCAGCGTCTGCTGGTGTCCCGCGACTCCCCGATCGGTCAGCCCTCCGACCTGCCCGGAAAGCGGGTCTGCGTCGCTCAAGGAACCACGTCGTTGGCCCGGGTCAAGGAGGTCTCCCCCGGCCCGACCATCGTGTCGGTGGTCAACTGGGCCGACTGCCTGGTGGCGCTGCAGCAGCGCCAGGCCGACGCCGTCAGCACCGACGACGTGCTGCTGGCCGGTCTGATGGCGCAGGATCCCTACCTGCACATCGTCGGGCCGAGCATGGACGAGGAACCGTACGGCGTGGGAATCAACCTGGACAACACCGGCCTGGTCCGCTTCGTCAACGGCACCCTGGAACGGATCCGCCGCGACGGCACCTGGAACACGCTGTACCGCAAGTGGCTGTCGGTGCTGGGCCCGGCACCGCTGCCGCCGACACCGAGGTATTCGACCTGATGGCGCCCGACGCCGACGACGAGCAGCCAGCCGAGCCGGACAACCCGGTAGACGAGGCCGACAGCGAAGAGGTCAGCACCGAGCGCGCCGACGTGTTCGCCGACTCGGTGCGCCGGCCGGCGTCGACCCAGGCGATCTTCCGCCCCCAGCCGGGGGAGGAGCGGGCCGGCGATGTCCCCGGCGCCGTCGACGTCCTGGACACGTCGACACCGCCGACGCCGATCGTGGTGCCGAACCGGCGGCTGGGCGGCGGCCTGGTCGAGATCCCGCAGGTACCCGACATCGACCCGTTCGCCGCGCTGATGACCAACCCAGTGGTGGCCGAGGCCAAGCGGTTCTGCTGGAACTGCGGCCGTCCGGTGGGCCGGTCCGGCAAGGACGGCACGGGGGCCGCGGACGGCTGGTGCCCGCACTGCGGCAGCCCGTATTCGTTTCTACCGCAGCTGAAGCCGGGTGACATGGTGGCCGGCCAGTACGAGATCAAGGGCTGCGTCGCACACGGCGGCCTGGGCTGGGTCTACCTGGCGGTCGACCACAACGTCAACGAACGTCCGGTGGTGCTCAAGGGCCTGGTTCATTCCGGTGACGCCGAGGCGCAGGCGATCGCGCTGGCCGAGCGGCAGTTCCTCGCGGAGGTAACCCATCCGGGAATGGTGAAGATCTTCAACTTCGTCCAGCACCCGGACTCGCGAGGGGACCCGGTCGGCTACATCGTGATGGAGTACGTCGGTGGGCAGTCGCTCAAGGAGCGCAAGCGGGACAAGCTCCCGGTCGCCGAGGCGATCGCCTACATGCTGGAAATCCTGCCCGCACTGGGGTATCTGCACTCGATCGGCTTGGCCTACAACGACCTGAAGCCGGAGAACATCATGCTCACCGAGGAGCAGCTCAAGCTGATCGACCTCGGCGCGGTGTCCCGGATCAACTCGTTCGGCTACCTGTACGGCACGCCCGGGTACCAGGCTCCCGAGATCGTCCGGACCGGGCCCACCGTCGCCACCGACATCTACACGGTGGGCCGCACCCTGGCCGCGCTGACGCTGAAGCTGCGCACCCGGCACGGTCGGTACGTCGACGGCCTGCCCGACGACGACCCGGTGATCAAGGCCTACGACTCCTACGGCCGGCTGCTGCGCCGGGCCACCGATCCCGACCCGCGACGGCGGTTCGGCTCGGCGGAGGAGATGTCCGGTCAGCTGAC
>NZ_JBYCLB010000023.1:0-17069 GCF_057473705.1 Mycobacterium sp. TH-M15
CGGGAGCGCGCACTCCGGCCGCTGCTGCACTGGGGTGCGGTGGTCGTGGTGATCGTCGCGGCGGTGTGGACGATGTACATGATCCACCGGATCGGCGAGTCGGGCGCCCGGGCGGTCTGGGGCTGGCAGTTCGCTTCGACCAGTCAGTGACCGCCCGCCGCCACCCCACCGCCGGAGTGGCGGCCGGTTCGGCGGAATCCCACTAGAATGGGGCGTCAATGTCCGAACCATTCGGGAGCAGAGGCCTCATGCATCGTGCGATTCGCGGCGTTCTCGCACTTGCGGGGAGCTTTGCGATGCTGGTGGCGCTGTCCAGCGGTGTCAGCCGGGCGGCCGAGACATCGTCGGCCACCACGAACGGGGCGGTGAAAATCGAGCCCGCGCCCGGTTCGGTGGTGGGCGTCGCATACCCGATCACCGTGACGTTTGCCACGTCGGTCGTTGACCGGTCCGGTGCCGAGCGGGCAATCCGCATCACCTCACCGAGCAAGCTCGCCGGTCATTTCAGCTGGACCGACGACCGGACCGTGCAGTGGATTCCGGACACGTACTGGGAGCCGCACAGCACCATCCGGGTGGACGTGCACGGGCTGACGACCGGCTTCGAAACCGGGGACGCGGTGGTGGCCGTCGCCGACATCTCGGACCACACTTTCACGGTCAGCGTCAATGGCGACGTCCTGCGGGTGATGGCGGCGTCGATGGGCAAGCCCAAGCGGCCTACGCCGATCGGCTCGTTCACCGCACTGACCAAGGAGCGGACCATCAAGTTCGATTCGCGCACCATCGGCATTCCGCTCAACGACCCGGAGGGCTACCTGCTCGACGGGCAGTACGCGGTTCGGGTGACCTGGAGCGGTGTCTACGTGCACTCGGCGCCGTGGTCGGTGGGATCGCAGGGCTATGCGAATGTCAGCCACGGCTGCATCAACCTCAGCCCCGACAACGCCGAGTGGTACTTCAACTCAGTGCATCTCGGCGACCCGATCATCGTGCAGGCATAGCCCGTTTCCACCGAGCCAGAGTCACCGCGGCCAGCTGGTTAGCCGCCGAGCAGTCCGACCCCCATCAGGGACACGTAGCGCTCCCGCCGCTGCTGCGGGGTCAGACCACCGGAACGGCGGCGCCGGCCGAGGCGGCCGGCCAGCCCCCAGCCGGCCTCCCACATCGCCACGCCGGAGGTCGCTGGAATACGCTGGGTGAGTACAAATGCCATGATCTTCTCCTGCCGAGAGAGGAACCGGAACGGCGCAGAACTTCCGGCTCGCCGAACCGCGAGGTTCAGGCGGCAGCAGGCAGGCCGAGACCGGTCGAGGACGAAACCGATGAATGCGGATACGGACTATCACTGGGACTCATCTCGCCCTCACCTCCTCTCGGCCGGGACACCCACGGGTGTCGACACATTCCCGTCCATGGTGGCATCGAACTCCCGGACCGTCAAACGCACACGGCGGGAACCGGCATTGCGGCGATGAGCCCGGCGGGCTCGGCCCGCAACCGGGTGACTCCGATCGGCGACATCATCGCCGTCGCCGGCCGCGGCGCCTGGATGGGAAACCGCGGCCGGTTGCACGGGCGCAAACCCACAGGGGCACAGGATCGTTCGCCATGCCGCTGGCCAATGCGATGGACGCCCAACTGCACCGGGAGCGCACCGCCGTGCTGCGGGCGGGTTATCCGGTGCAGATCGACGCTGCTGCCCGTTAGCGTTAGCGGTCAGAGCAGGCCCAGCAGCTGCAGATCGGTGACGTACTTGACGATCACCGCTGGCGTGATGTGCGGGATGTCGTTCGCCGGACCGATTTTGGCTTCCTGTACTGCGGCCCGGAACCGATCGGTCGGCGCGATCGACCCGCAGATCGGCGGCTGCGGCTTCTGGTAGTTGTGCAGCAGCGGCAGCAGCGATGCCTGGCGCTGTCGCTCCGGCAGGGCTCGCAGGGTGGTCTCCAACCGCTGCAGCCACTCGCCGTAATCGGCGATCCGCCGGATCGGGTAGCCGGCGTCGATCAGCCAGTCGACGAACTCGTCCATTCCCAGGCCGTCGTCGTACGGGTTCATCACGTGGTAGGTGGCGAAGCCGGTGCCGTGGCCCGCGCATCCAGCCGCCAACGTGGTCGCCGCCTCGGCGATGAACTCCACCGGAAGGCCGTCGTAGTGCGCGCGCTGCCGGTTGCCCTCGGTGTCCAGCTCGTAGAACGACCCGGGTGCGACGCCGGTTGCCACCAGGGAGAGCATCATCCGGGTGAACATGTCCGGCAGGTTGAGCTGGCCGACATAGCTGGTGTCGGCCAGGATCATGTCGCAGCGGAACACCGCGACCGGCAGCCCGCACAGGTCGTTGGCCTCGCGCAGCAGCACCTCGCCGGCCCACTTGCTGTTGCCGTAGCCGTTGGCGTAGCCGTCGTTGATGGCCCGGATCGGGCTCATCACCCGGACGTCGGCGGTCTCGGTGAATTCGCCGGGCGGAATCTGGTCGCCGACCCCGATGGTGGAGAAGTAGGTGAACGGCTTGATCTTGCCGGTGAGCGCGAGCCGGATCAGCTCGGCGGTGCCGACGGCGTTGGGGCCGAACAGCTCGCTGTACGGCAGCACGTGGTTGACCAGCGCCGCCGGGTCGACGATCACGTCGACCGTCTCCGCCAAGCGCTGCCAGACCTGGGGGTCCAGGCCGAGATTCGGCTCACCCTTGTCACCGGCGAGCACCTCCAGCTGCGCCGCGGCCAGTTCGGTGTAGCGGGCCAGCAGCGTGGGGTCGCCGCTGTCGAAGGTGGCGTCGAGCCGGGCCCGCGCGTCGGCGTCGGTCTTGGCCCGAACCAGGCAGACCAGCTTCCCGCCGATCGGGGCCAGCCGCTCCAGCCACCGCAGCGCCAGGTAGCGGCCGAGGAAGCCGGTCGCGCCGGTCAGCAGCACGGTACGCACCGTGCCGGATGGCACCGGCACCGTCGGCGCGGCCGCCAGGGTCGTCGCGTCCAGGAACTTGTCCAGGGTGAGGTCGGCGGCGGCCACCTCGAGAGCTTTTCCTGGTTCGGGACGTCCGTGCACCGAGGCGAACGTCGGCCGTTTCGAGCCCCGCCGCTCGGCGTCGATGTACCCGGCGATCGCCTGCAGGTCGTTGGCCGGGCTGACGATCACCCCGACCGGCACGTCGACGTCGAAGATGTCACGCAGCAGGTTGCCGAACGTCAACGCCGACAACGAGTCTCCGCCGAGGTCGGTGAAGTGTGCGTCGGGTGTCAGGTCACCGGCCGCCGCCCCCAGCAGCGCGGCCGCGGCGCGGCCGACCGTCTCCAGCACCGGCCGCTCGGCGCCGTGCGCGCGCAGCTCGGCGAGCTCGCCGGCCTGGCCGTCGGCCAGCTCGGTGTAGAGCTGCTCCAGCCGCTCGCCGTACTGCGCCTTCAGCTTCGGCCAGGCCAGCTTGCGGATCCCGGTGAGCAGGCCGTTCTCCAGGCTGAACGGGGTGGTCTCGACCAGGAAGTCGCGCGGCACCTCGTAGGACTGCAAGCCGGCCGTCTTGGCCACCTGCTGCAGCGACTCGGCGATCATCGGCTTGACGTCGTCGACGCCGTGCTGGGCCAACGCCTGCGGGGTCGGCACCACCACCGCCAACAGGTACGGCTGGGCGCTGTTGCCGTAGACATAGATCTGCCGCACCAGCGGGCTGTTGCCGAACTCCGCCTCCAGCTTCGCCATGGTGACGAATTCGCCCTGGGCCAGCTTGAGCACGTTGTTGCGCCGGTCGACGTACTCCAGCCGGTCGGGTGCCAGCTCGGCGACCACGTCACCGGTGCGGTAGTAGCCGTCGGCGTCGAACACCTCGGCGGTGACCTGCGGCCGCCGGTAGTAGCCGGGGAACAGGTTCTCGGTCTTAACCAGCAGCTCGCCGCGGGGATGCGGCTGGTCGGTATGGAAGTAGCCGAGCTCCGGGACGTCCACCAGCTTGTAGTCGAGCACCGGCGGACGCTGGATCTCTCCGTCGAACAGCACCATGCCCGCCTCGGTGGAGCCGTATCCGTTCAGCACGTGGATCTGGACCAGCGTCTCGACCCAGGCTTTGAGTTCGACCGAGATCGGCGCCGAGCCGGTCATCGCGAAGACCGCCCGCCCGCCGAGCAGATCGCGACGCAGCCGGTGCAGAACCTGGGCTTCAATCTCGGCGGCACCCTGCGGGGTGCCGTCGGCGTCGGCGAGCGCCGCACCCAGCTCGCTCTGGAAGTGCTGGAACAGCATCTCCCAGATCCGCGGCACGAAGTTCAGCTCGGTGGGCCGGACCAGCGCCAGATCCTCCAGGAAGGTGGACAGGTCGCTGCGGGCGGCGAAGTAGGCGGTGCCGCCGTTGCCGAGCGTGCCGTAGAGGATGCCCCGGCCCATGATGTGGCTCATCGGCATGAAGTTCAGGCTGATCGACGCCGCACTCGGCCCGAACCAGTGTTTGGCGGAGCGCTGCCACATCCGGGCGACGTTGCGCTGTGGGTACATGGCACCCTTCGGCGCCCCGGTACTGCCCGAGGTGTAGACCAGCAGCGCCAACTCGTTCTCGTCGGCGGTCACCTCGGACACCGCTGCGGCCGCGCCGCGCTGCAGCGCGTCGACCAGCGTCTCGACGAGCACCGGGATGTCGGCCAGCCGGATCCGGGCGGCGGCGACCGCGTCCCGTTCGTCGTCGACCTCGGGCCGGTAGTCGAAGACGATCAGCCGGGCCGGCCGGTGTCCGTCCCGGATCAGCTCGACGGCGGTGGCGAGTTGGGCGACGCTGGCGGCGACCACCCGGGGCTCGGTCTCGGCGACGATCGGCCGCAGCTGGTCGGCCGACGCACTGGTCTGCAGCGGAACCGAGACCGCGCCGACCCGGGCCAGCGCCACGTCGATGGTGGTGTAGTCGACGCTGGTGAAACCGAGGACGCAGACCCGGTCACCGGCGGCGACCTCCGCCGTCAACGCCCCGGCCAGCGCGTCCACCCGGTCGGCCAGCTGGCGGTAGGTGATGGTCTCGAAGTGCGGCAACAACTCGGCGGTGGTGCGGCCGGTGGCCGGGTCGGTGATCAGCGTCACCGCGCGTTGTCCCAGCGCCGGCCGGTCGGCATAGCCGGCCAGCACGGTCTGGATCACCTGCGCCAGCGACAGCCCCGACTGCTCGACGGCCGCGGCGACGGCCGGGTCGGGCCGCGCGGCGACGAACTGCGGGTCGTTGGCGCAGAGCTCGGCGACCCGCCGTTCCAGCCGGTCAGTGTCCGGACCGGTGGCGTCGGTGGCGTCGGTGGTGTCGGTGGTGTCGATGGACATGAGCGCAGCCTCTCGAATAGCGGAGGGAAAATCCGGTCGACGCCTGCCGTCGACGACAAAAACTACGTTAGCAAAACTAACTTTATTTCCGGGAGCCGGATCGCTGTGATTCTGCCCTCAGCCGGGTCAGCCGATCGATTCCTGCAGCCACGGCGTCAGCCAGGCGACGCCGTCCGGGGTCAGGTGCACACCGTCGCTGCGGACCGTGATGCCGTCGACTTTCGCGGTGTAGACGCCGTTCGGGCAGAGTTTCTTGTTCAGGTCCAGCAGCGACACGTTCGGCCGGCCGGCGGCGACACCGCGCAGCAGCGCGTTCCATTGGTCCACCCGGTCCGGCTGGTCCTCGGGGTAGAGCGTGCCGTCCGGCTTCTCGCCGTACCTGCTGTACGGCACCGTCGCCACCACCAGCCGCGCCGCCGTGGAACCCAGCACGTCCAGCGCCCGGCCCAGCTCCGACTTCAGGTACGCATCGAAGGTCGGGTCGCCGATGTGGGTCCACTGTCCCTCGTTGACCCGGTTCACCGTCTCCCACCGGCCGATGATCAAGACGACCGCATCCGGACGGTCGTGGTCGATCTGCCGGGCCCACCGGCCCGGCCACCCGTCGCACTCGGCGCGCTGATCCAGCGTCTTGCCCGAGTAGCTGTACGGCCCGGCTCGCACGATGCTGCAGCCGATCAGGGTGTGGTCGATGAAGTGGTAGCCGGGCGTCGTCGGCAGGTAATCCATCAACGTGCGGGCGATCGAGTCGCCGAAGACCGAGACGGTACGCGGCCGGTTCGGGTCGAGGCCGGCTGCCGGCCGCGGTGGGCGCAGAGTCACCGACGACGGGGCCACGGCCGCCGCGGCCAGTTCGGGCGGACGGGGGCCCTCGGTGGGCAGCCGCTGCCCGGCCGGAACGACCAGCACCGTCACCGCCACCGCCACGCCGGTGGCGACCGCACCCACCGGCAGCAGCGACACCCGGGCCGGTTGCCAGCGCCGGATCGGCTGTTCGATCACCCACCAGGACAGCGCGGCAACGGACACCGTCGCGGCACATCGGGCCGCGAACAGCGCCGGACCGGACCAGCCGGTGCGGCCCCCGTTGAGCACCAGGAAGATCGGCCAATGCCAGAGGTAGACGCCGTAGGAGATGGTGCCCAGCCAGACCAGTGGGGGTAGCGCCAGCACCCGGGCGACCGGTCCGCGTTGGTGCAGCGCCACCGGCGCGATCACCGCGATCGCGGCGCACGCCACCACGGTGAACAGGCCGGCCCGGAACTCCTCGGCTGCGCCACTGGCGCGATGGGCCATCGTCCCCAGCACGGCTAGGCCGGCCAGCGGCAGCAGCAGCGCGACAGCGCGGCCCCAACGGCTGCGGATCACCGACCAGCCGGACATCAACGCCGGCCAGTCGCCGACCAGCAGCGCCGCCGCCGCCGCACCGACCAGCAACGCCTGCGCCCGGGTATCGGTGCCGAAGTAGACCCGGTCCCGGGTGGCGTCGGTGGTCAGCAGGGCGGCGGCCGCCGCCGACCCGGCCGCCCCCAGCACCGCCAGCAGGAAGACGGTGAGCCGGACCCCACCCACCGTCGCGCGGTGGCCGCGGCGACGGGCCCGACCGGCCAGCGCCAGCGCGACGCCGACGATCAGCAGCGGCCAGACCAGGTAGTACTGCTCTTCCACCCCCAGCGACCAGGCGTGCTGCAGCGGCGAGGGCGTGCCGCCCTGGGTGAAGTAGTCGGTCTGCCGGGCCACGAACCGCCAGTTGGCCACCCAGAAGAACGCGGCGACGGCGTCCTCGCGCAGCTCGGCAACCGCGCTCGGTGGGAAGAGATCGTGCGCGGCGGCGACCGACAGCACCAGCAGCACCAGCGCGGGCAGCAGTCGCCGGGCGCGCCGGATCCAGAACCCGGCCAGCGCGATCCGGCCGGTGCGGTCCAGCTCGTCGATGAGCAGCGCGGTGATCAGGAACCCGCTGAGGACGAAGAACAGATCAACCCCGATGAACCCGCCCAATACACCGGCGACGCCGCCGTGGCCGGCCAGCACCAGCGCCACCGCCACCGCCCGCAGGCCGTCCAGCGCGTGGATGCCGAGCCGGCGCCGTTCCCGTCGGGTCCGGTCCGCGGTGCTGAAGGTGGCAAGTCGCGCCGCTCGCGACACCGGGGCGACCCAGCGGGACCGGCCGCCGGTGCGCACCGGGCCTTGGCTGCCGCGATCGGGCCGGTTTCTCGTCCGTACTCCGCGCCGACCAGCCGGCCGGTCGCCGCTGCGGTTGCCGCCGATGGGTCGATCCTCTCGCTGGTGGACCACGGCCAGCTTAAGGGCGACCCGGTGCCTGCACCGGGAGGACACGGCGCGGAACGGCGGAAATCGGCTCCGGTCAGCTCAGGCCCGGCTGCGGCGCCAACTCGGCGGTCCGCCACCAGATCAGCGCGGCGTACAGCACCAGCAGCGCCAGGGTTGCGGCGGCCTGCAGCAGGGTGCGGCGCTCGCGCGGGGCGTAGACGTACGCCGCGGCGGTGGCCGCGCCGGCGAGCAGCCCGCCGACGTGCCCCTGCCAGCTGATCTGCGGCACGCTGAAGGTGAAGACCAGGTTGATGGCGATGACCGCGACGACCGACCGGCTGTCCAGCCGCAGCCGTTTAGCCACCACGAAGGTGGCGCCGAACAGGCCGAACACCGCCCCGGACGCGCCGGCGGTGGCGGTGTTCAGCGGGGCCAGCAAGTACACCGCCACCGCGCCGCCCAGCGCGCTCAGCGTGTAGAGCGCGCCGAATCGCCATCGGCCCAGCAGCGACTCCAACGCCGGACCGACCACGTACAGCGCCCACATGTTGACCAGCAGGTGCAGCGGCCCGTAGTGCAGGAACGCCGACGTCAGCAACCGGTACAGCTCGCCGCCGGCGACCGCCGGCGACCAGAGCACGAACCGCTCCTGAAGCCCGCCGGGCCGGTCCGCCGGCAACGCCAGCACGTTCAGCGCGATCAACGCGTAGCTGACCAGCGGGGCGGCTCCGCTCGGGGTCAGGTGTGCCCGGCGCGTCGGCCGGATCGACTTGGCCCCGGCCCGCACGCAGTCCAGGCACTGCTGGCCGACGGCGGCGCTGCGCATGCAGTCCGGGCAGATCGGCCGGTCGCAGCGAGTGCAGCGCAGATAGGTGGTGCGGTCAGGGTGGCGGTAACAGGTCGGCGCCGCCGCCGCAAAGTCCCGCGCGCTCGGGTTGCTCATCGTGCTGACAGCTTAGGGACCGCCCGGCTGGGCGGGGACCGGGGTGCCCAACACCGAACGGGGCCGTCACGCAGGTTCTGGCCGGTCGGCAGCCGTCGACCGACTGCGCGCCGCCATGTCGGGTCCGGTGTGCGAGGCTGACCGCGATTCACCGGGTGCTGGAACGGAAAATGAGCGTCGACACCCCGATCGGGGCGGCGTTCCGGCTGGCCATCCCATACGTGCCGATCGGCCTGGGGCTGACCCTCGTCCGATTTGAGGATCGGCGACCTGGACTTTCTCACCGTCGTGTCGCTCGATGGTTCTCACTAAGGTGTCTGAATCGCTCTAACGAGAACGCGGCCCTCTGGCAGCTGGCCGCCGCAGACTCCTACCGCTGCGAGCTCGCAGTTGGCTTGTACGCCTTCTAGGCACACAATGAGTGGCATGCGCTGTGCGACTGACAGAGGAGCAGGACGCGCTGATTCGTCGTGCCGCCGAGGTGGAGGGCACTGACCTGACCAATTTCACGGTCACCGCGACATTGGCGCATGCCCGCGACGTGCTGGCCGATCGCCGACTGATTGTGCTCGATGACGCGGCAAGGACCGAATTTATGGCCGTGGTGGACCGGCCGGTGTCGCACAAGCCACGGCTGGAGAAGCTACTCAACGAGCAGTCGGTTTTTCGACGCTGAGGTGTAACCGGCTACTGCGCACCCCGCCCGATCCGCGAGGATGACGATGTCGTCGTGTTCGACAGCGGCGCGCGCAGCTTGGACGAGTACCTCCGCACTCGGGCCGGCCCTGGCTAACCATGTGAAGGGCGCGTCACGGTCTTTCGCGACGTGCCGCGACGGCCGTGTGGTCGGCTACTATGCACTGGCGCCGGCCTCGGTCGAGCGCAGCGCTGCACCGGGGCGGGTGCGCCGCAACATGCCCGACCCGGTACCGGTCATCTTGTTGTCCCGGTTTGCGATCGACCGCAGAGAGCAGGGTAAGGGCTTGGGCAGGCACCTGTTGCGGGATGCGATTATCCGCACCGTGGCCGCAGCACCGACAGCAGCGACGTGTCGACCGCCGCACCACACACCGCCCCGGCGGCGTTACGCCTCTGATCTGTCCGACACCGCCTGGGCGCGCATCTGCCGATTCGTCCTGCCCGACCATCCCCGGGGCGGGCGGCCCGGCCGGTGGGCGGAATACCTCAACGCCATCCTGTACGAGCTACGCACCGGCTGCGCCCGGCGGCACCGCCTCGACCGCCACCACGAAGCCACCCCGACCGCACATGAAGGATTCCTCATCCTCAGCCAGATCGCCTTACTGCTGCGACGACTCCACCGCAGCCAGTTGTTCGCCACGCTTTAGAGTGAGCCGATGACATCGGTACCGCACCGGAAGCTCAACACCGCCGTCACCCGGTTCTGGAGCTGGGCCGCGCCGGCATACAACCTGAGTTACCTGCAGCGCTGGGTGTACCGGCCGGCGCACGACGAGATACTCGATCAGCTGAGGGCGCAACGCTGTAGCCGGGTCGCCGATATCGCCTGCGGCACCGGCATTCTCGCCGACCGGATCGCGCGCGAGCTGCGACCGGAGGCGGTCTACGGCGTCGACATGTCCGAGGGCATGCTCAACCAGGCGCGGGAGCGCTCGGCGGCGGTGCAGTGGCTGACCGGGCCGGCCGAACGACTGCCGTTCGACGACGACAGCCTGGACGCCGTGGTCACCACCTCGGCGTTTCACTTCTTCGATCAACCGGCGGCGCTGCGCGAGTTCCACCGGGTGCTGGTCCCGGGTGGCTTGGCGGCGGTGACGACGGTCAGTCCGCGGCACCGGGTGCCGCTGGACCGGCTGTGGGGCATCGACTGGAAGCCCGCGCACCTACCCAAGCCGGAGGAGATACGCGGACTCTTCGAGGATGCCGGGTTCACGCTCGGCGAGCAGCACCGGGTTCGCCGGCCGGCCTGGATTCGGGTCGTCTCCGACCTGCTCACCGTGGGCGTCAAACCGAAAGCCGACTAAACTCGGCGGTCATGTGGTCCCGGTTGGCAGCAGCGGTGCTGGTCGCCGGCTACTGCGCGGCCGCCGAACCGGTGTGGGCCGATCCCCCGCCGGCACCCAGCCCCGCCCCGACGTCGGGTCCACCGGCGGCACCCCGGACGGTGATCGACGCCGACGGCAGCTACGCGGTCGGCACCGACATCGAGCCCGGGACGTATCGCACCGACGGCCCGGTCGCCGGCCAGGCGTGCTACTGGAAACGGGTCAAAGACGGCGAGATGGTCGACAATGCGCTGACCAAGAAGCCGCAGATCGTGCAGATCGAGCCGACCGACACGACATTCAAGACCGATCGCTGCCAGCCGTGGCAGAAGACCGAGTGCCCACCGGACTGCGCGACGGCGCCGCCGCGACCGGCCACCCTGCCGGGCCAGCTGAAGGACCTGCTCGACCACCCGCCGCAGCCGCCGACGGCCACCGGGGGCGGCTAGCGCGGTCGCTCCTTGCGTCCACATATCGGTGGTGGTACCACGAAGGTGTACCCGCAGACAGAAGTCGCCTGCGAGAAACTCGGAGGTGCAAAATGGTGCTCATTCGTACCGACCCGTTCCGTGAACTGGATCGCTTCACCCAGCAGGTGTTCGGAACACCGGCCCGCCCGGCCGTCATGCCAATGGACGCGTGGCGGGACGGTGACCGCTTCATGGTCGAATTCGACCTGCCGGGGGTGGAAGCCGACTCGCTCGGCTTGGACGTCGAAGACAACGTGCTCACCGTGCGCGCGGAGCGGCCCGACGTGGACCAGAGCCGGGAGATGGTGACCGCCGAGCGACCGCGCGGGGTGTTCAGCCGGCAGCTCTTCCTGGGCGACAACCTGGACACCGCAAAGATCTCGGCCGACTACCACGACGGCGTATTGCGGCTGACCATCCCGGTGGCCGAGAAGGCCAAACCACGCCGGATCGAGATCGTCCACAACGGCAACAAGAAGGCGATCAAGTCCTGATGCCGACGCGCCCCGATCAGGCGGCGCAGGAGGTGAGCCGCGGCGGGGAGAAGGTGACCGAGCCGACACCGCCCAGAACCAGCCCGTTCTCGGCGAGCGTCATCGCGGTCACATACGAGCAGGTCTGCACCTCGGCCAGGCCGTTCAGGTAGACCACGTCGAAGGTGTAGGCGAAGGCACGGACCAGCTGGCCGGCGGTCCATGGCACGTCCAGCACGAAGCCGAGCGACGACGCGGAGTGCGCACCGAGCCCTCGCGCACCGTGCTCACCGACCGTCGGGGTCAACGAGAACGTGCCGCCGTCACGCTTGGTGCCGGCCACGTTGCGGCTGTCGATCCGGTAGCCGGTGGCCGCCGACGGCACCAGCGGACCGGCCGAGATCCTGGTGCTGAACAAGACGGAGTAGTTGGTGCCGCCGGCCACGGCGGTGGTGCTGAAGCTGGTGGAGGTGAACTCCTCCGGCAGCTGCACGACACAGTTCTCGATCAGCTCGGTCGGCTCGGGACACTGATTCGACCCCGGCGGTGCGGCCAGCGCGGGCGGCGTGGCGAAGGCCGCGCCGAGCACCGGTGCCGACAATGCGCCACGCAGCACCATGCGCCGGGAGATAGCCGTATTCGACAGCCCTGTCACGAGGCTCATGCTACCGGCCGGCCGGTGGCTCTTCGCGGGCCGGATTCAGCCAGCCAGACGGCCGACCGGGCTTGGGATAGCTCACCCAGGCGAGTCGGCCAGCGCGGGCCCCGGGGGTCACGCACGCCACCACCGCCGGACCAGCGCACGACACGGCAGGGCTCAGCCGGCGGTGCCGGTGGCGGGTCGCTCGTCTTCGGCGAGCCGGCCGGCCAGGAAGCGGCCGCTCTGCTGCAGCGCGGCCCGCGCCTCGGGCAGCAGCCGGAACAGCGCCGGAAAGACATGGATCTGCCCGCGGATCACCCGCAGGTCGACCGGGGCGCCGGCTGCGCGTAGCCGCGCCGTTAGCACCCGGGAGTCGTCGAGCAGCATCTCGGTGCCGCCGACGTAGACCAGGCTCGGCGGGAAGCCGGTGAGGTCGGCAGCGAGCACCGCGATCCGCTCGTCGCGCGGATCGGCGTCACCGGTGTAGAGGGCGAACGCCGGCTCGATTCGCCGGGCCGGGGCGAACGCGTCGCGCCGGCGGTCGTCGCGCGCGCGGGCCAGCGACCCGGTCAGATCCAGGGCCGGCGAGTACAGCAGCACCGCCGCGGGAGATGGCAGTCCTCGGCGACGCGCGGCCAGGGTGGTGGCCACTGCCAGCTGCCCACCCGCCGAGTCGCCGGCGACCGCCACCGGGCGACCGGCTCGGGTCAGCCAGGCGTAGGCGCGCAGCGCATCGTCGGCGGCGGCCGGAAACGGGTGCCGCGGGGCCTTGCGGTAGACCACCGCGAACACCGGCCGGCCCGACGCCGCCGACAGCTCACCGATCAGGCCGCGGTGGGTCCGCGGCGAACAGGCGACGAACGCCCCGCCGTGCAGGTAGAGCAGCGCCGGGCCGTCGGGATCGACCCCCGGGGCGCAGACCCATTCGCCGCGCACCCGGCCGTCGTCGGCGGCGGTGTCCACCGGGTGTACCCGCACGCCGCGTCGCGGTGCCGCGGCCACCGCCAGAAAGCCGCGCAGGATGGCGTCCAGGCCGACGATCCCGACGACGTTGGACGGCAACACACTGGCGATCGGGCGCATCAGGCAGCGGCTCAGCGCGAAGACCCGCCGGCTGGCCGCACTCGGCGTGGGGCTCAGCGTGCCGGGTGCCGACCATGAGTGATCCATGAATACGGATGATACATATTTAGTACTATTGTTCCAATGCCTGGTGTTCGGGCCGGCGGCGGTCGGTATCGGGCAGACGAGGGGAGGCGCGATGAGCTCGTCGACCGGGTTGTTCGCCAAGGCCGTCCAACGGCTGCGCACACCGGACGCGCAGGGGACCGCGGTGCGGATTCTGGACGCCGCGCTCAAGCAGTTCGAGATCGTCGGCGTGCAGCGCTCCACCGTCGAAGACATCACCCGCCGCTCCGGGCTGGCCCGGGTGACGCTGTACCGGTACTTCCCGGGCAAGGACGCCATCGTCGAGGCGGTGCTGCTGCGCGAGCTCAGCAAGGTCCTCGCCGACCTGGTGGAAGCGGCCAACCGCTACCCGGACGTGCAGGACAAGCTGGTCGAGGGCTTCGTCTTCACGCTGAACACCGCTCGGGATCACCCGTTGCTGAACCGCTTGCTGGCCACCGAACCCGAGGCGGTGCTGCCGCTGCTCACCACCGGCGGGGCGAGCTTCGTCCAGACCGCCTCGGCGTTCCTGGCCGAACAGCTCGCCCTGGAGCTCCCCAGCGACCGGCGCACCCAGACCGAGCTACTCGAGGTGGCCGAGGTGACGGTGCGGATCATCCTGTCGCTGGTGCTCACCCCGTCGCAGTACATTGCCCTGGGCGACGACGACGCCGCCCGCGGCTTCGCCCGCCGCTGCCTGGTCCCCCCGCTGCTCGGTCTCACCGCAGCCACTACGTAATCTGTCCGCGTGGACATCAATGGAGCGAGCGCGATCGTCACCGGTGGCGCGTCAGGAATCGGTGCGGCGACTGCCCGTCAGTTGGCCGCCAAGGGTGCCAAGGTCGTCGTCGCCGACCTGCAGGCCGAGAAGGGCGAAGCGCTCGCCACGGAGATCGGCGGGGTGTTCGTCAGCGTCGACGTCACCGACACCGACCAGATCATCAATGCGGTCGACACCGCGACCAAGCTCGGCCCGCTGCGCGCCCTGGTGAACTCGGCCGGCGTCGGCTGGGCGCAGCGCACCATCGGCAAAGACGGCCAGTACGAGTCGGCGCACAAGCTGGACCTGTACAAGAAGGTGCTGGACATCAACCTGGTCGGCACCTTCGACTGCATCCGGATCGCGGCCACCGCGATGAGCCGCAACGAGCCCACCGCCACCGGCGAGCGCGGCGCGATCGTCAACATGACCAGCGTCGCGGCCTTCGACGGGCAGATCGGCCAGGCCGCCTACTCGTCGTCCAAGGGCGGTGTGGTGGGCCTGACCCTGCCGGTCGCCCGCGACCTGGCCGCGGTCGGCGTCCGGGTCAACACCGTGGCCCCCGGCCTGATCGACACCCCGATCTACGGCGAGGGTGAGGCGTCGGAGGCGTTCAAGGCCAAGCTCGGTGAGTCCGTGCTGTTTCCGCGCCGACTCGGCAAGCCCGACGAGCTCGCGTCGATGGTGATCGAGCTGATCACCAACTCCTACATGAACGCCGAGGTCGTGCGGGTCGACGGCGGCATCCGGATGCCGCCGAAGTAGCTCCGCGCTGAGCCGGATGACCCCCGTCCAAGGAGGCCATCTGCTGTGTCGGCACGTTAGGGTGCATGAGTCGGTCGCAGCGAACCGCCGACAGAATGGTTGGACACGTCCATGACCGCAGCCCCCGAGGCGTCGCTGATCGAATCCCGCATCGGCCACTACTATCAGGCGGACCGCCCCTACCTGGTCGGCCGGGAGAAGCTGCGCGAGTACGCCCGCGCGGTGCAGGACTACCACCCGGCGCACTGGGAGGTCGCCGCGGCCACCGCGCTGGGCTATTCGGACCTGGTGGCACCGCTGACGTTCACCTCGACCCCGGGGATGCTGTGCAACCGGCGGATGTTCGAGTCGGTGGTGGTCGGCTACGACACCTACGTGCAGACCGAGGAGGTCTTCGAGCAGCATCGGCCGATCGTGGCCGGGGACGAGCTGACCATCGACGTCGAGTTGACGTCGGTGCGGCGGATCGCCGGCCGCGAGATGATCACCGTCACCAACACCTTCACCGACACCGCCGGCGAGGTGGTGCACACCCTGCACACCACCGTCGTCGGTGTCACCGCCGAGGACGTCGATCCGGCGATCAAGACGGCCGTGCAGAACGCGATGATGCACGACGTCAACATCCTCGACATCGACGAAACCGGGGCAGGCTACCACAAGACGGTGCGCCCGGCGGGGGAGATCCGGATCGCCACCGGGGGCGCGACCCGCACGCCCGGGACGCCGGCCTTCGAGGACGTGCGGGTCGGTGACGAGCTGGCGGTGCAGCACGCCCGGCTCTCCCGCGGCGACCTGGTGAACTACGCCGGGGTGGCCGGCGACGCCAACCCGATTCACTGGGACGAGGAGATCGCCAAGCTGGCCGGGCTGCCCGACGTGATCGCGCACGGCATGCTCACCATGGGGCTGGGTGCCGGCTTCGCCTCGGCCTGGTCCGGCGACCCTGGTGCGGTGACCCGTTATGCGGTGCGGCTTTCGGCGCCGGCGATCGTGTCGGCCAAGGAGGGCGCCGACATCGAGTTCAGCGGAAAGGTCAAGTCGCTGGACCCGGAGACCCGCAGCGGGGTAGTCATCGTCGCGGCGAAGTCCGACGGCAAGAAGATCTTCGGCCTGGCGACGCTGAACGTGCGGTTCCGCTGAGCTGGGGGCCTCGACTGCTCGCTCGAATCGCCGCATTGAGCGACGTGGCGATGATGCGAAAGCAGCGCCGAACACCGAAATTGTCTGGGCGCTTCGGTTTCGCGCAACGATGTCGCCGCTACGTTCCCACACACCGACCCGCCCGGTAGAATCGGGACGTGACCAGCACGTACAGCAGGCGAGCGCTCGAGCGCCTGCGTGAGCACCGTGAAGAAATTGGCGATGTGCTCGCCCGGTACGGCGCCAGCAACCCACGGCTATTCGGATCGGTAGCCCAAGGCACAGCTGGGCCCGACAGCGACGTCGACATCCTGCTGGACATCTCCGAAGTGGGGTCAGGTAGCCGGCTGTCGCGACTGTCCGGCATTCGCCTCGAACTGGAGCAATTACTTCAGATGCCCGTCGACGTCGCCTATGACGGCCTGCTCAAACACGACGTATCCGGGTCGGCACGCCGGCAGCTCATCGCCTTGTGAGCAGATCAGTGCGGGACCGCTTGACTGACATTCAGACAGCGATCGCCAAGGTTTTCGATTACCAGCCTTCCCTGAAGGGCCAGTATGCCGACATGGCGGTATCCGCGATACTCCGCGAGATCGGCATCATCGGAGAAGCGGTGAACGCTCTGCCAGAAGACATCACCGTCAAACGGCCGGAGATCGCCTGGCGCCAGATCGCCGGGATGCGGAACTTCCTCGTTCATGAATACTTCAACATCGCCCAAGCCGTTGTGGAGGACGTCATCACAAACGATCTCCATTCATTGAACACCGCGGTGATCGCACTGCTTCACATCACCGAAAGAGACCGCCAGAACGACTAGCTAGAGGGACCCTTGGTAGGCGGTTGCCAAACGATTTTGCCAAGCTGGACCGATATGCGTGAGTCACACGCTTCAACAGCTTGGGGAATCCGCCAAGGCTGCACCACCATTCGTGAGATTCCGCCACCGTTCGTGAGAACCTACAGTACACCGTACATCTTGTAGGGTCTCACGCCGCGTCTCATGTGTCGTCAATCTGACCTGCAGCGATGCCAGCTGTCTGTCCGGAAAATCCCCAGGGTGAGTGGGCAGGCGACAGCTACCCGGCGGAGCTTGCGTAGCCGGGTGTCTTTGGCCGCGT
>NZ_JBYCLB010000024.1:0-2621 GCF_057473705.1 Mycobacterium sp. TH-M15
TCCCGGCCGCGGCGTCCATCGCCTCGTTGGCCAGCCGGTCGGCGTGCGAATTCCGTTCTCGGGGAATCCAGCGGTAGCTGACCGAGGCGAACCCGGACGCCAGCGTTCGGGCCCGCTGGTGCAGCGGCGCCAGCGTCGGGTGCTTGACCTTCCAGCGCCCGGCCATCTGCTCCACCACCAGTTTCGAGTCCATCGACACGGCGACCTCGGTGGCGCCCAGCCGCACCGCCTCCTCCAGGCCGGCGATCAGGCCGCGGTACTCGGCGACGTTGTTGGTCGCCCGCCCGATCGCCTCCTTGCTCTCTGCCAGCACCGTGGTGTGGTCGGCGGTCCACACCACCGATCCGTACCCGGCCGGCCCGGGGTTGCCGCGGGACCCACCGTCGGCTTCGACGATGACCTTCACCGGCCGAGGCCTTCGGAGCGCAACAGGATCGCGCCGCACTCCGGGCAGCGCAGCACGTCGTCGGCGGCGGCGGCCGAGATCCGGCCCAGCTCGCCGCGGTCGATCTCGATCCGGCAGGCGCCGCACTGGCCACCCCGCAGCACCCCGGCCCCCGCACCGCCCGCCGCGCGCTGCCGCTCATACAGCGCCAGCAAGTCGCCGCCGACCTCGGCGGCCAGTTCGCCCCGGCGAGCGGAGCGCTCGGCGCGGGTGGTCTCCGCCCCGGCGAGCGAGGTCTCCATCGCCTGCTGGGCGTTCGCCAGATCGACCGCCAGCCCGTGGAGCACCGCCGTCTCGGCGGCCTGCCGGGCCTGCAGCTGCTCACGCTGCTCCAGCACCTCCAGCAGAGAGTCCTCCAGGCTGGCCTGGCGGCGTTGCAGTGTCTCCAGTTCGTGCTGCAGGTCGGTGAGCTGCTTGGGATTGTCCCCCGACCGCAGCAGGGCGCGGTCGCGATCTTCGCGCTGGCGTACCGCGTCGATCTCGGACTCGAACCGTGCCGCCTGGTCCTCGACGTCTTCCAACGCGATTCGCACCGATGCCAGCCGATCGCTGGCCGCGGTGTGGCTCTGCTGGACGCGTTGGTATTCCTCGCGTTCCGTCAGATGGCTGATCCGGTGGGCAAGCCGGGTCAGCTCGGCGTCCAGCTCCGTCAACTCCAGCAGTGAACGTTGTTGACCCACGTCGGCCTTCATGCTTCGCCCCCTTCGGCACCCGGCCCGGCCGCCAGGTTCCACGGATCGGTTCGTACCGGGCAGACCCGCACCGGCAACGCTGCTCCGAACGCCGACCGAAGCAGCTCGGCGGCCTGGCCGCACCACGGGTATTCGCTGGCCCAATGCGCGACGTCCACCAGCGCCGGCGCGGAGGCACGGCGGTGCTCGTCGGCCGGGTGGTGGCGCAGATCGGCGGTGACGTAGGCCTGTACATCCAGCTTCGCCACGGTGCCGAGCAACGAGTCGCCCGACCCGCCGCAGACCGCCACCCGCGACACGGTCAGGGCCGGGTCCCCGCTGGCGCGCACCCCCCACGACGTGGCCGGCAACCCGGCGCCCACTCGGGAGACGAAGGCGCGCAACGGCTCCGGCCGGGGAAGCGCCGCGATCCGGCCCAACCCCACCCCGTCCGGCACCGGCTGCAGCGCGAACACGTCGTAGGCCGGCTCTTCGTAGGGGTGCGCGGCCAGCAACGCCCCCCGGACCGCTCCGCGGGCGCTCACCGGGGCGACCACCTCCACGCGGTCCTCGGCCACCCGCTGCACGGCCCCCACCCGGCCGATCGTCGGTGTGGCCCCGTCCCGGGGCAGGAACTGGCCGGTGCCGGCCGCGCTCCAGCTGCACTGGGCGTAGCCGCCGATCTCGCCGGCGCCGGCCGCGAACACCGCGGCGCGCACCGTCTCGGCGTGCTCGGCCGGTACGTAGATGACCCACTTGTCGGTATCGGATCCGCCGGCCGCCGGCTCCAGCACCCCCTCCACCGAGAGCCCGAGCGCGTCGGCCAGCGCGTCGGAGACCCCGGGTGCGGCCGAGTCGGCGTTGGTGTGCGCGGTGAACAGCGATCGCCCGGTGCGGATCAGCCGGTGCACCAGCGCTCCCTTCGGCGTGCTGGCCGCCACCGTGTCCACCCCGCGCAGCAGCAGCGGATGATGGGCCAGCAACAGCCCGCGATCCGGCACCTGGTCGACGACCGCGGCGGTGGCGTCCACGGCGACCGTCACCGACTCCACCGGGTCGTCCGGGTCGCCGCAGACCAACCCGACCGAATCCCACGGCTGGGCCAGCCGCGGCGGATAGGCCATCTCCAGCACGCCGATCACGTCGGCCAGCCGGACGGTCACCGGCGGGGTCTCCTCACGGATGAAACAGTAGTGCGCCGCCCACCCGGATCGGCGGATCGGGGACAATGGACGCGTGTCCGACCCGGTCCTGCACATCACCTTCGTCTGCACCGGCAACATCTGCCGCTCACCGATGGCCAAGAAGATGTTCGCCCGGCAGATCACCGACCGCGGCCTGCAGGACACGGTGCGGGTCACCAGCGCCGGCACCGCGCATTGGCATGTCGGCCGACCGGCCGACGAACGGGCCAATCGGGTGCTGCTGGGCCACGGCTACCCCACCGACCCCCGCGCCGCCCAGGTCGGCGACGACCAGCTGGCGGCCGACCTGCTGGTGGCTTT
>NZ_JBYCLB010000025.1:0-2362 GCF_057473705.1 Mycobacterium sp. TH-M15
AGCTGCTGCGGCTCGCCGAGCTGCTGCTCCCAGGTGCCACCGCGCCGCACCAGCCGCAGCCGCAGCGCGTCGTGGTGGTTGGTCACCGCGGTGAGCACCGACCGGACGTCGTCGAGCGCGATCTCCGGACTCAGCTTCAGGATCAGCGGGATTCGCCACCGGCCCGCCTCCCGCAGCCCGTGGTCGAGGAAGTGCTCGACGTTCGGCGGGACCGGCGGGTGCGCCGCGTCGTCCGGCGACTGCCGGGCCAGGCCGCCCATCAGGTACCGGGCGGTCAGCGCCCGGGCCAGCGCACCCACCGTCGGGTTGTCGTAGAGGTCCTGCGGGGTGAGGTCGATCCCCTCGTGGGCGGCGCTCATCGCCACGCTGATGGCGACCAGCGAGTCGCCGCCCAGGTCGAAGAAGTTGGCGTTGCGTTCGACGGTGCCCACCCCGAGGCACTGGCCCCAGATGCGCCGCAGCACCTCCTCCAGCCGCGACCCGCCGCTGCCGGCCGCCCCGCCGCTGCCGTTGCCGGAGACCGGTGCCGCGTTGCCGGCGCCGACCGGCCGGACGGCCGCGGCGTCGTGCTCCACCCAGTGCCGCTGGCGCTCGAACGGGTAGCCGGGCAGCGACACCAGCCGCGGCTGCCGGACGCCGCGCAGCGGAGTCCAGTCCACGTCCACACCGGCCGCCCACAGCTGGCCGAGCCCGAGCAGGAACGCGTCGCGGTCGTCCCGGTTCTGCGCCTGGTGACGCATCAGCCGCACCGCGCGGTGCGTCGCCTCGGCCCACTTCGGGTGCCGGATCGCCGAGCCGGTCAGGATGCCGCCCGGCCCGGCCTCGACGAAGACCCGGTGCGGGTCGGCGAGCAGGGCGCCGATCTCGTCGGCGAACCGGACCGTGGCCCGCACCTGCCGCGCCCAGGTCGCCGGGTTGGTCGCCTCCTCGGCGGTCATCCAGGTGCCGGTGATGTTGGACAGCAACGGGATCCGCGGCTCGTTCAGGGTGACCCGGGACAGCAAGCCGGTGAATTCGCCGATCATCGAGTCCATCAGCCGGGAGTGGAACGCGTGTGCGGTGCGCACCCGGCGGGCGGCGGTACCGGCCTGCTGCAGCCGGTCGCCGAACGCGCGGATGCTCTCCGCGGACCCGGCCACCACGCAGCTGCCCGGATCGTTGACCGCGGCCAGATCCACGTCGTCGCCGAGGTATTCGGCGACCGCGTCCGGGCCGAGCGGGACCGCGACCATCACGCCGCGCGGCGCGGCGTGCATCAACCGGGCCCGCATCGACACCACCCGCACGGCGGTGGCGACGTCGAAGACCCCGGCCAGGGTGGCCGCGGCGTACTCGCCGATGCTGTGCCCGGCCAGCGCCGCCGGGTGCACGCCGTAGCTCTCGGCCAGCTTCGCGCAGGCGTACTCGACGGTGAACAGCGCCGGCTGGGTCCGGTCGGTGCGTTCCAGATCGCGTGCGCTGCCGTCGAATATCTCCGCGCGCAGGTCGATGCCGAGCTCGGCGTCGAACCCGGCGACACACTCGTCGAAGTGCCGCGCGAAGACCGGCTCGGTGTCGTAGAGGCCGCGGGCCATCCCGGCGTGCTGGGCGCCCTGGCCGGGGAAGAGGAAGACCACCCGGTCGGCAGCGCTCGCGGCACCGGTCGGCGCGGTACCGACGAAGACGTTCTCGTCTTCCTCGGAGCGCAGCACCGCCGCGGCACCCTGCCGGTCGGCGGCGACGGCCGCCAGCCGGATCTGCTCGGTGCGCCGGCGGCCCAGGGTGTGGGCGGCATCGGAGAGCTCCGGCGCGTCGGCGCCGGAGAGCGCGTCGGCGAGCGCCGCGCGCGCGTCGGTCAGCGACTGCTCGCTGCGCGCCGAGAGCAGCAGCAGCTGCGGGCCCGGCTCCGGGTCGGCCGGCGCCGCAGCGTGCGGCCACTCCTCCAGCACCACGTGTGCGTTGGTGCCGCCCACCCCGAACGCGCTGACCCCGGCCCGGCGCACCCCGGCGGACTCCCACCGGCCGTACTCGGCGCGCACCGCGAACGGTCCGTCGTCCAGCCGCAGCTCCGGGTTGGGGCTGGTGTAGTGCAGGGTGGCCGGGATGGCCCGGTGTTTCAGACACAGGATGGTCTTGATCAGCCCGGCGATGCCGGCCGCGGCCTCCAGGTGCCCGATGTTGGACTTCACCGAGCCGATGAAGCACGGGGCGGCACGGTCCGCCTCCGAGCCGGCGAACGCCTGCCGCAGACCCTCGATCTCGATCGGGTCGCCCAACGGGGTTCCGGTGCCGTGGGTCTCGATGTAGCCGACGGTGGCCGGGTCCACCTCGGCCACCGCGTACGCCTCGGCGATCGCCTCGGCCTGACCGGTGGCGTTCGGCG
>NZ_JBYCLB010000026.1:0-2797 GCF_057473705.1 Mycobacterium sp. TH-M15
ATCCAGGTCTTCGGCGGCGCGCTGCTGATCGCGGTCGGGGCGGCGCTGGCCACCGGGGTGTGGAACCACGTCGTCTCCTGGCTGCGCGACGCCGTGGTCTCCGACGTGCGGCTGCCGATCTGATGGCCGTCCGTCTGCTCACCGGGCTGACCGGCACGGCGCGCAACCTGTGGCGGTCGCTGACCTCGATGGGCACCGCGCTGGTGCTGCTCTTCCTGCTGGCCCTGGCCGCCGTCCCCGGGGCGCTGCTGCCGCAGCGCAACCTCAACGCCGGCAAGGTCGACGAGTACCTGGCGCTGCACCCGGTGATCGGGCCGTGGCTGAACCGGCTGCAGGCTTTTGAGGTCTTCTCCAGCTTCTGGTTCACCGCGATCTACGTGCTGCTGGGTGTCTCGCTGGTCGGCTGCCTGACCCCGCGCACCGTCGAACTCACGCGCAGCCTGCGGGCCACCCCGGTGTCCGTCCCGCGCAACCTGACCCGGCTGCCCAAACACGCCACCGCCCGGTTCGCTGGTCAGCCGGCGACGGTGGCGGCGGCCCTCGCCGGCCGGCTGCACGGCTGGCGGCGGTCGGTGCGAACCGGCACCGGCGGCGCGCTGGAGGTCTCCGCCGAGAAGGGGTATCTGCGCGAGCTGGGCAACCTGGTCTTCCACTTCGCGCTGCTCGCGGTGCTGGCCGCGGTGGCGGCCGGAAAGATGCTCGGCTACGAGGGCAACGTGATCGTCGTCGCCGACGGCGGCCCCGGCTTCTGCTCGGCCTCCCCGGCGGCGTTCGACTCGTTCCGGGCCGGCACCACCGTCGACGGCACCGAACTGCGGCCGATCTGCCTCCGGGTCGACGACTTCACCGCCGACTACCTGACGTCCGGGCAGGCCACCTCGTACACCGCGGACATCGACTACCAGGCCGGCCGCGACCTGGCGTCCGGCCCGGCCGGGCACTGGCAGCCCTACCGGCTGAGCGTCAACCACCCGCTGCGGGTGGACGGGGTCCGCGCCTACCTGCAGGGACACGGCTATGCGCCGACGTTCACCGTGGTCTTCCCGAATGGGCAGAGCCGCACCTCGACGGTGCAGTGGCGGCCGGACAACCCGCTGACGCTGCTGTCGTCGGGCGCGGTGCGCATCGACCCGCCGGCCGGCATGTACCCCGATCGGGCCGAGCGGCGCCGGCACCAGATCGCCATCCAGGGTCTGCTGGCGCCGACCCGTCAGGTCGACGAGCACAACCTGCTCTCCTCGGCGTTCCCCGCGCTGAACGACCCGGCGGTGGCGATCGACGTCTTCCGCGGCGACACCGGACTGGACACCGGCCGGCCGCAGCCGCTGTTCACCCTGGACTCCCGGCTGATCCACGAAGGCCGACTGGTCAAAGTGCGCCGGGCCAATCTGCGGCCCGGCGAGCAGGTGCGCCTCGACGACGGCACCGTGGTGCGGTTCGACGGCGTCGTTCCGTTCATCAACGTGCAGGTCTCCTACGACCCGGGTCAGCGCTGGGTGCTGGCCGGCATCGTCGCGATGATGGCCGGGCTGGTGGTGTCGCTGGTGGTGCGCCGGCGCCGGGTCTGGGTGCGGGTCGCCCCGGCCGACGCGGGTACGGTGAACGTCGAGCTGGGCGGTCTGGCCCGCACCGACAACGCCGGCTGGGGCGGCGAGTTCGAACGGTTGACCACCCGGCTCTTCGCGGGGTTCGACGCCCCGCCGGACCCGGCCACGGCGACGGACTCGGTGGTCGAGGCAGCGGCCGGCAAGGAGGTCTGATAAGGCGATGAACACGACCCACGTCAACGGCGCGCTGGCCGGTTACTCGGACTGGGCGTTCACCTCGGCGCTGATCGTCCTGGTGATGGCGCTGCTGGCGCTGGCCGCCGAGCTCGCCTACCGCCGCACCCGCGAGCCCACCCAGAGCGAGCTGGTGACCGCCGGGCCGGTCTCCGCCGACGCCGGCACCCCCGGTGTCGTCGTCGAGACCGCACACCGGCCGTTCGACGAACGGGTGGGCCGGGCCGGGCTGGCCCTGGTCTACCTGGGCATCGGCCTGCTGCTGGCCTGCATCGTGCTGCGCGGCGCGGCCACCCTGCGTCCGCCGTGGGGCAACATGTACGAGTTCATCAACCTGACGTGTTTCTCCGGGCTGGTCGCCGCCGCGGTGGTGCTGCGCCGCCCGCAGCACCGCAGCCTGTGGGTGTTCGTGCTGTTCCCGGTGCTGATCCTGCTGGCGGTCTCCGGGCACTGGTTGTATGCCACGGCGGCGCCGGTGATGCCGGCGCTGCAGTCCTACTGGCTGCCGATCCACGTGTCGGTGGTCAGCGTCGGCTCGGGGGTTTTCGTGGTCGCCGGGGTGGCCAGCATCCTGTTCCTGCTGCGTCGGTCGCGGCTGAGCGACCCGGCCACCCCGGGCGAGCTGGCCCGGATCGTGCGCCGACTGCCCGACGCCCAGACCCTGGACCGGATCGCCTACCGGACCACCATCTTCGCCTTCCCGGTGTTCGGGTTCGGGGTGATCTTCGGCGCCATCTGGGCCGAGGGAGCGTGGGGCCGGTACTGGGGCTGGGACCCCAAGGAGACGGTGTCGTTCGTGGCGTGGGTGGTCTACGCGGCCTACTTGCACGCCCGGTCGACGGCGGGCTGGCGCGACGAGAAGGCGGCCTGGATCAACGTCGCCGGGTTCGTCGCCATGGTGTTCAACCTGTTCTTCGTGAACCTGGTGACCGTGGGCCTGCACTCCTACGCCGGGCTCGGCTGACCTGCAGCTGAGCCTAACCGGCGCCGTTGCGCTACCCTGCCTTAGCAGCAAA
>NZ_JBYCLB010000027.1:0-3636 GCF_057473705.1 Mycobacterium sp. TH-M15
ACGGACGGCGCGCGGTGCCGCGCACGTGGCGCAGACCGCGCTGCGCAACGGCGACCGGGCGGGGATCGTCACCCTCAGCGGGCGCCGCACCCGCTGGGTCGGGGCCGACATCGGGCAGCGGCAGTTCTACCGGGTGGTCGACGCCGTGCTCGCCGCGGGCGCCGAATTCGAAACGACCACCGGCGCGCTCGCCCCGGCCGCGGCCGTCCCGCCCGGCGCGATCGTCATCGCCTTCTCGACCCTGCTCGACCCCGAGTTCGCTGCCGCGCTCACCGACCTGCGCAGACGCGGTCACCTGGTGCTCGCCGTGGACGTGCTCCCCGGTTCCCCGTTCGAAGACGAACCGGACCCGCTGGTTGCCCGGCTCTGGACGCTGCAGCGCTCGGCGATGTACCGGGACATGTCCGTGCTCGGGGTGGACGTGGTGCCGTGGCAGTCCGACCGGCCGTTGACGCAGGTGATGCGGCTGGCCGCCGATCGCCGCCGAGGACGCCCCCGATGACGGTGGCCATGGCCAGGGTCGCGGCGACCGGAGTCGGTGCGCTGATGACGGCGTGGCCCCTGGTCGGCGCGCCGGGGCCGGCGGCCGTCGCGGCGGTCGCTGCCCTGGTCGCGGCGCTGGTCGGTGTCGCTGTCCGGCCGGCCGCCACCCTGGCGGTGCTGCTCGTCGTGGCGACGATCGCGCTGGCGAACACCGCGCCGCTGCCCACCGCGGCCTGCGGGCTCTGCGCCGTCGGCTACCTGGTGCTTCGGTACGCGGCCACGGTCACCGCGCCGACCCTGGTCGCCGCCGTCGGGTTCAGCCTGGTCGGGTTGGTGGCGACCGCGTTTCCGCTGCGGCTGCCGTGGTTCCCGCTGGTGGCGCCGTTGGCGGCGTTCGGGTGTTTCCTGGTGGCCGTCCGGCCGTTCCTCGGTGCGCGGGGCTGACGTCCGGTGGTCAGACCCCGGCCGCCTCGTTGAACGCGTCCAGCCGGCCGGTGGCCTCGAGGTATTCCTGCACCCACCGCTCGATGACGGTCGCGGTCTTCTCCACCTTGGTGAGCTGACCGACCACCTGGCCGACCGGGTTGAACGCCACCCCGACGCTCTCGTTGGGGTATTTGTGGGTGGCCTTCACCGCCATCCCGGAGACCATGTACTGCAGCGGCATCCCGAGCGGCTCGGGGTTGCCGTCGGCCTGCCACGCGTCGGTCCAGTCGTTGCGCAGCATCCGGCACGGCTTGCCGGTGAACGACCGGCTCCGCACGGTGTCCCGGCTGCTGGCCTTGATGTAAGCCTCCTGCTGCTTGGGCGTGTTGTTGGCCTCCTCGACCATCAGCCACTGCGAGCCGGTCCAGGCGCCCTGGGCGCCCATCGCCAGGGCGGCGGCGATCTGCTGGCCGCTGCCGACACCGCCGGCGGCCAGCACCGGCCGCGGGGCGACCGCGGCGACGACCTGCGGCCACAGCACGATCGAACCGACCTCGCCGCAGTGCCCGCCGCCCTCGCCGCCCTGGGCGATGATGATGTCGACGTCGGCCTCGGCGTGCTTGCGGGCCTGCGCCGTGGAGCCGCACAGCGCGGCCACTTTGCGGCCTTCGGCGTGGATGTGCTCGATCATCTCCGCCGGCGGTGTGCCGAGCGCGTTGGCGATCAGTGTCATCTTCGGGTGCCGCAGTGCCACCTCGACCTGCGGCGTCGCCGTCGCCTCGGTCCAGCCGAGCAGCTGCAGGCTGTCCTTGGCGCTGTCCTCGACCGGGACGCCGTGGTCGGCGAGGATCTTGCGGGCGAAGTTCAGATGCTGCTGCGGCACCATCTTTTTGAGGCTCTCCGCCAGCTCATCGGGGGACTGGTGCGAGTCCATGCCCTCGTATTTGTTCGGGATCACGATGTCCACCCCGTACGGGTGGTCGCCGATGTTCTCGTCGATCCAGTTCAGCTCGATCTCCAGCTGCTCCGGGGTGAAGCCGACCGCGCCGAGCACGCCGAAGCCGCCCGCCTTGCTCACCGCCACGACCACGTCACGGCAGTGGGTGAACGCGAAGATCGGAAACTCGATGCCGAGTTCCTCGCAGATCGGGGTGTGCATCTCTGCTCCTTGTCGGGAGGCGTGGCGGGTCGGCCGACCGTCGGCCGGCATTATTGAAACGTGTTCTAGTTTAGTACCAGATTCGTCCGGGTCACGCCATGCGGCCGGCTCTGCCGACTTGCAGCACCGGCCAGCCACGCTCCGCCGCCAGGGCGGCCAGCCCGGGCCGCGGGTTCACCGGTCGGGGGTGGCCGACCAGCAGCATCAACGCCGCGTCCTCGGTGCCGTCGGCGTAGAAGTAACTCTGCGGCAACGCCACCGCGTGCTCGGCGCAGAACCGCTGCACGGCGGCGGCCTTACCGGCTCCCCAGATCACCGGTTTGACGATCTGGCCGGTCAGCTTCCCGTCGTCGTCGAGTTCGAAGCGGTTGCACAGCACGTGGTCGATGCCCAGGAAATGCGCCACCGGCTCGGCGTGGATGGTCACCGCCGAGGAGCTGAGCGCCACGGTGTGGCCGAGCCGTTGGTGGGCGTGCACGATCTGGTGCATGTGCGGGTAGACGCGGGCGGCGATCCGGTCGACGAACAGCCACTGGCCCAGCGTGTCGAGGTGGGCGAGCGATTCGCCGTGCAGATACCCGGCCGCCCGGGTCAGCAGCCGGTCGAACTGCATCCGCCCGAACCGATATCGAACCGCGGTCTCGACGATTCCGGCCAGCTCGCCGATCCGGGCCTGCCGGCGCCGGATCCGGTGCCCGGCGTGTGCGGTGGCGGTGAACCCGGAGACCAGGGTGCCGTCCAGGTCGAAGAACGCGCCGACCTCCGGTCCGGTCGGGCCGGCGGCGATCTCGGCGAGCACGTCGGCGGTCGTCGGGTCGCGATCGGGTACTGCGGAGTGCAGCACCGGGTCCAGCGCGACGTCCACCGCGCCGGGGGAGCGAGCCGAACCATGCCGATGTCGCATCACGATCCGCCACCGCCTTCGCCGCCTGTTCGGCCGGGTTACCCGACGGCCAGTCTGCCACCGCCCGCACCGGCCACCGCGCCGACAGCTGCTAGCGTGTGCGATCGACCCGGATGCGCGCCCCTGCCCTGCGCATTCGCGTCGCAGGGAGGAGCACCGATGACGGCGACCACCGGGCGAGAGTCGTTAGCCAACTTCGCTGCGGAGCGCGGCTGGCAGCGCAAGGCCCATCAGCGCGCCGACATCTACCTCCGCGGCATCTACCAGGTGCACGCGATCTGGCGGGACGCCGACATGCTCAACGCCGGCTCTCAGTACGAGGACTCGATCCTGCTCTCCTATACCCGGGACCTGGCCAAGGTCCAAGGCTGGCTGGCCAAGTAGTCGGCCGGGACCCCGGGACGGCCGCCGCCCGCCAACCCGCCCGGATATCACCGACGCGACACTCCTTCGCAACGGTTCGATCAACCGTCACTCGTGTCACGCGAGTAACATCTGTCACGCGGTTTAGCTTCAGTCCCGAACGTGCCGTCAAGGGATTGGAAGAGTCATGTCACCCATCAGAAAATGCATCAGCGTCGTCGCCGGCGCCGCCGCCGGGCTGTTCCTGGCCGCGCTGGCGTCCACCGCCACCGCCAGCGCCGACACCGTGGTGCCGGCCATC
>NZ_JBYCLB010000028.1:0-2042 GCF_057473705.1 Mycobacterium sp. TH-M15
TCCACGCCCCGCTGGTCTACGGCCGCCCGCACGTCGCGGCGGCGTCGGTCTCCGCGGCGGCCGCCGACACGGTGATCACGTTGATGTCGGCGTCCAAGGGCTGGAACCTGCCCGGCCTGATGTGCGCCCAGGTGATCTTCTCCAACGACCGCGACGCGGCCGAGTGGAACCGAATCAACATGCTGCACAAGGTCGGCACCTCCACCGTCGGCCTGCACGCCAACATCGCCGCCTACACCGACGGCGGCGACTGGCTGGACGAGCTGCTGGGCTACCTGCAGGCCAACCGTGACCACCTGGCCGACACCCTGCCGGCCGCGGTCCCCGGGCTGCGGCTGACCCGGCCGGAGGCCACCTACATGTCCTGGCTGGATTTCCGGGGCCTGAACCTGCCCGACGAGCCGGCGACATTTCTGGTGAACGAGGCCAAGGTGGCGGTCAACCCGGGCATCCCGTTCGGGGCGACGGTCGGCTCGGGCTTCGGCCGACTGAACTTCGCCACCCCCCGGGCGATCCTGGACCGGGCGATCGACGCGATCGCCGGCGCGCTGCGTTGAGCGGCTACCGTGGCGTGATGTCCTGCGTGTTCTGCGCGATCGTCGCCGGCGACGCCCCGGCCGTCCGGATCCACGAGGACGACGACTACCTGGCGATCCTGGACATCCGGCCGTTCGCCCGCGGCCACACCCTGGTGCTGCCGAAGAAACACACCGTCGACCTGACCGACACCCCGGCGGCCACCGTGGCCGGGATGACGGCGCTCGGTCAACGGATCGCCCGGGCGGCGCGCGCCTCCGGGCTGCCCGCCGACGGCAACAACCTGGTGGTCAACGACGGCCGGGCGGCGTTTCAGAGCGTCTTCCACATCCACCTGCACGTGCTGCCGCGGCGCAGCGGCGACAGGCTGTCGGTCCTCGCCGGCATGGTGCTGCGCCGCGACCCGGACCGGGAGCAGACGGCGCGGCTGCTGCGGGATGCGCTGGCGGAGCTCGACGCCGAGCAGGATTGACTCATGGACGTCTCCCGATTGGTCGAGCTGCACACCGTCGGCGCCAAGACCGGCCTGGCCCGGACCACCCGGCCGATCCCGGTCGTCGTGCTGACTCCGCGCTGACGCCCCGGCGTCGCCCGCCGGCCCAGCCTCAGAACAGCTCTTTGGCCAGCAGCTCGCAGGTGCGCTCGCGGCCGGGGCTGGTGGCCGGGTCCGCCCCGCGGTGCGCCGAGGCCACCGGGTGCACCATCACCTCGTCGACGCCGAACCGCTCGGCCAGCGCCCGCAGCTGCTCGGCGGCCTCGCTGGGTGTGCCGACCACCGCACGGCGCAGCGCCGCGTCGGCGACCCGCTGCTGAGCTTCGCTGAGCCGCACTGCCTGGGCGTCCTCCACCAGGTCGAGCGGGCCGAGCGGCTCGCCGGTGCGCAGCCGGGCCATCATCTGCAGGTTCGGCAGCACCGATGCGGTTGCCTCGTCCCGGGTCTCGGCGACCACCGCGTTCACCGTCAGGAACGTGGTCGGCTCGGCGCAGAGCTTCCCCGGCCTGAAGTGCTCGCGGTAGTAGGCCAACGCCTCCTCGGTGCCGCGTCCGGAGAAGTGGTGGGCGAAGACGTACGGCAGGCCCTTGGCGGCGGCCAGCCGCGCCGAGTACATCGACGAGCCGAGCAGCCACAGCCGCGGCTCGCTCACCGCGGCCGGGGTGGCCCGCAGCCGGTAGTCGCCGGAGCGCAGCGGGATCCGGGCGCCGTCGCGGCCCATCAGCGCCGCCACGTCGTCGAGGTAGTCCGGGAACTTCTCCAGGTCGGCATCGTCGCGGCCGGCCGGGCCGCGCAGCGCCCACGACGTCACCGGGTCCGAGCCGGGCGCCCGGCCGATGCCCAGGTCGATCCGGCCGGGGGCGGCGGCCTCCAGCAGCGCGAACTGCTCGGCCACCGCCAGCGGGGCGTGGTTGGGCAGCATCACCCCGCCCGAACCGAGCCGCAGCCGGGTGGTCTGCGCGGCCAGGTAGGCGATCAGCACCGGCGGGCTGGTGGCGCCCACCGACGGCAT
>NZ_JBYCLB010000029.1:0-1968 GCF_057473705.1 Mycobacterium sp. TH-M15
CCTGAAGCGGTTGTGCGTCGGCGGGGTGGAACGGGTCTTCGAGCTGGGCCGCGCGTTCCGCAACGAGGGTGTCGACTTCAGCCACAACCCGGAGTTCACCCTGCTGGAGGCCTACCAGGCGCACGCCGACTACCTGATCTGGATCGACGGAGCCCGCGAGCTGATCCAGAACGCCGCGCAGGCCGCCCACGGCGCGCAGGTGGTGATGCGGCCGGTGCCGGACGACGAGTCCAGACGACTGGAGCCGGTGGATATCTCCGGCGCCTGGCCGGTGAAGACGGTGCACGACGCGGTCTCGGAGGCGCTCGGCGAGCACGTCGACGCCGACACCGGCCTGGCGGCGCTGCGCAAGTTGTGTGACGCCACCGGCATTCACTACGCCAAGCAGTGGGACCCGGGCGCGGTGGTGCTCGAACTCTACGAGCACCTGGTCGAGGCGCGCACCGAACGCCCCACCTTCTACACCGAATTCCCCACCTCGGTGTCGCCGCTGACCCGGCCGCATCGCAGCAAGCCCGGCGTCGCCGAACGCTGGGACCTGGTGGCCTGGGGCGTCGAGCTGGGCACCGCCTACAGCGAACTCACCGACCCGGTGGAGCAGCGTCGTCGGCTGCAGCAGCAGTCACTGCTCGCGGCGGGCGGCGATCCCGAGGCGATGGAGCTCGACGAGGACTTCCTGCAGGCCATGGAGTACGGCATGCCGCCGACCGGCGGACTCGGGATGGGCGTGGATCGGGTCGTCATGCTGATCACCGGGCACGGCATCCGCGACACCCTGCCCTTCCCGCTGGCCAAACCGCGGTAGTCGCCGCAGACAGCGGGGGTTCGCGGGTAACCTGCTGCTCATGCCCGACGAACCGACCAGCCCGCCGGCACCACCCGGGGAACCCGCGGATACCGGGTACGACAGTGCCGGGGTCCCGACGTTCGACTCGGTCCGGGAGAAAATCGAAGGGCGGTACCAGACCTCGATCGGGGCGCAGGAGTTGGACGCCGAGACGCCGGAAGGCCGCAGCGTCGAGAAGCAGTACGAGGACCGGCAACGGGCGGCGGCCGACCGGCTGACACAGATCCGAGAATCGATGCACCACCATCCGGATGAAAGCCGTTAGCCGGGTGGCCCGATGAGCACGCTGCGGATCGGCCTGCTGGGTGCGGCACGCATCGCGCCGTCGGCGCTGATCAAGCCGGCTCGGGGCAACCCGGACGTCGCGGTCACCGCGGTGGCGGCTCGCGACGAGGGACGCGCGCGGGCCTTCGCCACCAAACACGGTATCCCCCGGGTGCACCGAAGCTATCAGGCGTTGGTCACCGACCCCGACCTGGACGCGGTCTACAACCCGCTGCCCAACGGTTTACACGGCCGGTGGACGCGGGTCGCAATCGACGCCGGCAAGCATGTGCTGTGCGAGAAGCCGTTCACCGCCAACGCCGACGAAGCTCGCCAGATCGCCGAGCTGGCGGCCGATTCGGACCGGGTGGTGATGGAGGCGTTCCACTACCGCTACCACCCGCTGTCGCTGCGCATCGCGCAGATCATCGCCTCCGGCGAGATCGGCGAACTCCGACACGTCGAGGCCGCGCTCAGCTTTCCGTTGCCGAAATTCTCCGACATCCGCTACGACTACTCGCTTGCCGGTGGGGCGACGATGGACGCCGGCTGCTACGCCGTCCACATGGCCCGCACCTTCGGCGGCGCGACACCGGAAGTCGTCTCGGCCCGCGCCAAGCTGCACACCCCGGACATCGACCGGGCGATGACAGCCGAGCTGCGGTTTCCGGCCGGGCACACCGGCCGGATCCACTGCTCGCTGTGGTCGTCCCGTCTGCTGCAGATCAGCGCCCGAGTGGTCGGCGAGCGTGGCGAGCTGCGGGCGTTCAATCCGGTTGCGCCGCAGCTGTTCCACCGATTGTCGGTCCGGTCCCCCGACGGCCGGCGGGTGGAGCACTTCTCCCGCCGGCCCTCCT
>NZ_JBYCLB010000030.1:0-11084 GCF_057473705.1 Mycobacterium sp. TH-M15
CTGTTCGCCTACCCGGCCAGCGTCACCGATGCCACCACCGAGGCGGACGAGCTGGGCCGGGTCATCGACGGCGCCGTCGACATCGAGCAGGCCGTCATCGACGCGGTCGGCCTGGCGCTGCCCCTCTCGCCGCTGTGCCGGCCGGATTGCCCCGGGCTGTGTCCCGGCTGCGGGGTGCCGCTGGCCGACGCCGGACCCGATCATCACCACGACCAGATCGACCCGCGCTGGGCCAAGCTGGCCGAGATGGCAGGCCCGGCCGAGTGCGAGGGCGCGGAGCGGTGAGCCGGCCCCGGCAGGCCGTGCTCGACGCACTCGGCGTCGACCTGCCCGACGATCTGCTCACCCTGGCGGTGACCCATCGCAGCTACGCCTACGAGAACGGCGGGCTGCCGACCAACGAGCGGCTGGAGTTCCTCGGTGATGCGGTACTCGGCCTGACCATCACCGACGCGCTGTTCCGCCGGCACCCGGAGAAGGCCGAAGGCGACCTGGCCAAGCTGCGCTCCGGCGTGGTCAACACGGCCGCGCTGGCCGACGTGGCCCGGGGGCTGACCGACGACGGGCTCGGCGCGCACCTGCTGCTGGGCCGCGGCGAGGCCAACACCGGCGGCGCGGACAAGTCCAGCATCCTGGCCGACGGGATGGAGTCGCTGCTCGGCGCGGTCTACCTGCAGCACGGGATAGAGACCGCACGTCAGGTGATCCTGCGGTTGTTCGGCCCGCTGTTGGACGCCGCGGTGCAGCTCGGGGCCGGCCTGGACTGGAAGACCAGCCTGCAGGAGCTGACCGCCGCCCAGGGCTTGGGCGCCCCGTCCTACTCGGTCACCTCCACCGGCCCGGACCACGACCGGCAATTCACCGCGTCGGTGCTGGTGATGGAGGCCGAGTACGGCACCGGGGTGGGCCGCTCGAAGAAGGAAGCCGAGCAGAAGGCGGCGTCGGCGGCCTGGCATCTGCTGAACGACGCGTGACCTAGATGCCCGAACTGCCCGAGGTCGAGGTGGTGCGCCGCGGGCTGCAGGCACACCTGGCCGGGCGCACCATCACCGCGGTGCGGGTGCACCACCCGCGCGCGGTGCGCCGGCACGAAGCCGGACCCGCCGACCTGACCCGGCGGCTGATCGGCCGCACGATCACCGGCACCGACCGACGCGGCAAGTATCTGTGGCTGCTGCTCGACGACGACCACGCGCTCGTCGTGCACCTGGGCATGAGCGGGCAGATGCTGCTGGGCCCGGTCCCCAATACCAACCACCTGCGGATCGCGGCGGTGCTGGACGACGGCACCACGCTGAGCTTCGTCGACCAGCGCACGTTCGGCGGCTGGCTGCTCACCGAGCTGATGACCGTGGACGGCAGTCTGCTGCCGACGCCGGTGGCGCACCTGGCCCGCGACCCGCTGGACCCGCGGTTCGACGCCGAGGCGGTGGTGAACGTGATGCGGCGCAAGCACTCCGAGCTCAAGCGGGTGCTGCTGGATCAGACCGTGGTCTCCGGGATCGGCAACATCTACGCGGACGAGGCGCTGTGGCGGGCCAAGGTGCACGGTGTCCGGATCGTGTCGGCGCTGAGCCGGCCGCGGCTGCACGCGGTGCTGGAAGCCGCCGCCGAGGTGATGGGCGACGCGCTCTCGGCCGGCGGCACCTCGTTCGACGCGCTCTACGTCAACGTCAACGGCGAGTCCGGCTACTTCGACCGCTCGCTGGACGCCTACGGTCGCGAAGACCGGCCGTGCCGGCGGTGCGGGACGCCGATCCGCCGGGAGAAGTTCATGAACCGCTCGTCGTTCTACTGCCCGAAGTGCCAGCCGCGCCCGCGGGTCCGGCGCGATCCTTGATGGTCAACCCCGGGGGACCGGGCCGGTCAGCAGATCCCGCCAGGGGGTCGTGCTGTCGGTTCGCTGGCCACCGAACTGTTCCGCGTAGCGGTTGAGCGCGGCGGTGAAATCGTCGAGGGCCGGTTCGGTGGCATGGAACAGCTTGGACACCGCGTCGGCGGGATCAGTCGGATCGGCGGGGTCGCTGGGATAGCTGCCCGAATACCATGCGATGACCTTCTCGAGGCGCGAGATCAAGGTGACGCCCGCCTCGCGCACCGGTGGCAGCACGGCCGGGTCGTAGCAGCCGAAAGCCGAGGTCGGCAACGTGTTCAAGGCTGCGGTCACATCGCCGGCGAGGGTGCGGGTCTCCCACTGCACTGCGGTGTCGCCGACGTGGTAGCTGAGCCGGTAGATGTTGATGTCGCTCTGCAGCCGGTCCGCGAGGGTCGTCTTGTACCGCTGCTGATACACCGCCGGAGCCTCGCTGGAGACGGCGCCGGCATCGCAGCGTTCATGCGCCGGAGGCTCGGGTGCCGCGCTCGGTGCCAGGCTGATCGAGAGCATGGCACCGGGGCAGGCGGCCATCCAGGTAATCCGGACACGCCCGGTCATGACCGGATGCTAGTTGAACAGGGCAGCGCACGCTGACGCCGGCAGGGATGGCCACATTGAGCCGTAAAACCAGGAAACCAGTATTCTGGCTATATGAAGACGACGCTGGATCTGCCTGACGATCTGATGCGGGCCATCAAGGTCCGCGCGGCGCAGCAGGACCGCAAGATCAAAGACGTGGTGACCGAGCTGCTCCGGCGCGGGATGTCCGAGCCCGAGCTGGCCGGCGCGCCGCGGCGACGAGTTCGGCTCCCCCTGGTGCAGTGCGACGACGCAGCGGGTCCGGAGCTGACACCGGAGCGTGTCGCCGCCGCCCTGCTCGACCAGGAAGCCGAGTGGTCATCGGGACGCGACGATGCTGCTCTGTGACACCAATGTCTGGCTGGCCCTGGCGCTCTCCGGTCACCAGCACCATGGCGTCGCACGCGCCTGGTTGGACACGGTCGAGGAGCCCGGCGTCGTCCACTTCTGCCACGCCACGCAGCAGTCGTTTCTGCGGCTGCTGACCAATCGGACCGTCCTGGGTGCGTACCGGCGGGCGCCGCTCACCAATGACCAGGCGTGGGCCGCCTACGCGGCGTTCCTCGACGACTACCGCATCGTGCTGGCCGACCGCGAACCCGACGGTTTGGAGGCGCAGTGGGCAGCCTTCGCCGCACGCGACGCCGCCGCCCCCAAAGTCTGGATGGATGCCTACCTGGCCGCGTTCGCGCTGACCGGCGGGTTCGAAATGGTCAGCATCGACTCGGATTTCACCCAGTACGACGGAATCACGTTGCAGCTGTTGACCATCGGGTAGGAGCGGAGAATCATGACCATGCGATACGACCGGCCGAACGTCCTCGCCCGGGTCGGCAATGCACCCGTTCGCTGGCTCGCCCAGCTGGGGATCAGCATCGCCGGCACCCGGGCGCTCACCATCCGTGGCCGCAAGACCGGCAAACGCCGTGGCGTGGTGGTCAACGTGCTGACGGTCGACGGGGTGGACTATCTGGTCGCCCCGCGGGGCAACACCCAGTGGGTGCGTAACGCCCGGGCGGCCGGGAGGGTCGAGGTCGGACCGCGATGGCGCACCAGGGAGGTCCGGATCGCCGAGGTGGCCGACGACGACAAGCCCGACCTGCTGCGCCGCTATCTGCGGCGGTGGTACTGGCAGGTCAAGGGCCACGTCGCCGGGCTGACGCCGCAGGCGGGTGACGACGAGTTGCGTGCTGCGGCACCGGTGATTCCGGTCTTCGCGCTCGGCTGACTTCAGTTCCGCCGGCTGAAGTACTGCACCGCCCGGGCCCGGACGGCCTCGTCGGCCTTGGCCCACGACCCGGAGTCGAACGGCGGCTGCGGGTCGTACTCGATCATCAGCTGGGCGGCCCGCGCCGCCTCGGCGTCCACCAGCAGCTCGACCAGCCGCAGCGCCATGTCGACGCCGCTGGACACCCCCGCGGCGGTCACGATCCGCTGCGGCAGATGCTCGACCACCCGCTGTGGCAGGTAGTGGGCGCCGAGTTCGTTGAGCAGGTCGGCGGCGCCCCAGTGGGTGGTCGCGGTCAGTCCGTCCAGCAGGCCGGCGGCGGCCAGCAACAGCGCCCCGGTGCACACCGACGTGGTGAACCGGGTGTGCCGGTGAGCGTTTCGCAGCCAGGCCAGCATCGCCTCGTCGTGGATCAGGTGCCGGGTGCCGTGCCCGCCGGGGAAGACGACGACGTCGGGCCGGGTCAGCTCGTCCAGGGTGGCGTCGCAGGTCATGCCGAGCATGCCGTTGTCGCTGCGCACCTCGCCGCGGCGGTGACCGACGAAGGTGACGTCGATGCCGGGAACCCGCTGCAACACCTCGTACGGCCCGACCGCGTCGAGCGCGGTGTACTGCGGGAACAACGGGATGGCCACCTGCATGATGGCACTGTACGTGCGAAGACGTCCGGCTGGCTCAGTCGAAGATGTCGCGGCGCACGGGTCCCGGCGGCGCCGTCGGGTCGACGAACCATTCCCGGGCGAACAACACCCCGAACAGCTGCGGCGGAAGTCGCAGCAGCACGCCGAACATCCGCGCCGACAGACCGGTGTTGCCGATCTGCGAGCGGTGCGCCGCGAGCGCATCCCGCTTCTGCCGCGCGAACCGGAAGACGCCGATCCGGTGGGTGATGGTCGCCTGCGGGGCGTATCCGGTGCGGCCCACGTCGGCGTCGTACGGCGCCGGCAGCCGCAGCAGCCGGGCGACGTCGCCGACAAGGCGCAGCAGCTCGCGCGGCATGGTGACCTCCAGCATCCGCGGTGCCGCGGCCAGCTCGGCGGCCCGCTTGCCGACGTGGTGCACCTGCACATGGTCGCGATGGCCGTAGCCGCCGTTGGCCTGGTAGCTCAGCAGCAGATCGGCGTTCTCGTCGCGAAGGATGGCCGCCAGCCGCTGGGCGGCCTCGTCGACGTCGGCGCGTCCGAACCGGGTCCGCCCCGGCGGGTCGGGGAAGAACTCGGTCCCGTAGCCGCTGTCGGCGTAGCCCAGGCACTCCACCCGCTGCACGCCGAGAATATCTGCGCTGGACCGTAACTCGGCCAGCCGGCGATCGTCTTCGGCGTTGTCCACCCGACCGTCGGTCGCCACGACCACCACCACCCGGTGTCCGGCGGCCGCCGCCCGGGCCAGGGTGCCGCCGGTGAGCACCACCTCGTCGTCGGGGTGGGCGTGGAATGCGACGACGGTGGCCATGGCGTAGCAGTATCCCAGGCAGTGCTCCAGCGGGCGCGGCGCAATGTAGAAATGGACCCATGACGCAACTCTGGGTCGAGCGCACCGCGGCCCGGCGCTACACCGGGCACAGTTCGCGGGGCGCGCAAGTGCTGATCGGAAGCGAGGACGTCGCCGGCGTCTTCACCCCCGGCGAGCTGCTCAAGATCGCGCTGGCCGCCTGCAGCGGGATGGCCGGCGACGCGGTGCTGGCCCGCCGCCTCGGCGACGACTACCCGGCCACCATCGCGGTGTCCGGCCCGGCCGATCGGGACCAGGAGCGCTATCCGCTGCTGGAAGAGACCCTCGAGCTCGACCTCGCGGCGCTCGACGAGGCAGCGAAGACGCGGCTGCTGACCGTGGTGCAGCGCGCCGTCGACCAGGCGTGCACGGTGGGCCGCACGCTGACGTCCGGCACCGAGGTGCGGTTCGCGGTGGTCGACGGTGGCCGGTCCTGACGTTCGGCTCACCGCCTGGGTCCGCGGCCGGGTCCAGGGTGTCGGCTTCCGCTGGTGGACCCGCGCCCGGGCGCTGCAGCTGGGGCTGACCGGATACGCCGCCAACCGCCCGGACGGCCGGGTGCAGGTGGTCGCCCAGGGCCCGCGTGCGGCCTGCCAGCAGCTGCTTGACCTGCTGCGGGGTGGGGGCACGCCGGGCCGGGTGGACACCGTCATCGCCGACTGGTCGGACGGCGGCGACCCGATCGACGGATTCCGGGAACGCTAGCCCGGGCGGCTGGGCCTCGCGCGTCGTCCCCGAGGGTAGTCTCAGACGTCGTGCACCTCAAGAGTCTGACGCTGAAGGGCTTCAAGTCCTTCGCGTCGGCGACGACGCTGCGCTTCGAACCCGGAATCACCTGCGTCGTCGGGCCGAACGGCTCCGGCAAGTCCAACGTGGTCGACGCGCTGGCCTGGGTGATGGGCGAGCAGGGCGCCAAGAGTCTGCGCGGCGGCAAGATGGAGGACGTCATCTTCGCCGGCACGTCGTCGCGAGCGCCGTTGGGCCGTGCCGAGGTCACCGTCACCATCGACAACTCCGACAACGCACTGCCGATCGAGTACGCCGAGGTGTCGATCACTCGGCGGATGTTCCGCGACGGCGCCAGCGAGTACGAAATCAACGGCAGCGGTTGCCGATTGATGGACGTCCAAGAACTGCTCAGCGACTCCGGGATCGGCCGGGAGATGCACGTCATCGTCGGCCAGGGCCGGCTCAGCGAGATCCTGGAGTCGCGCCCGGAGGACCGGCGGGCGTTCATCGAGGAAGCCGCCGGGGTGCTCAAGCACCGCAAGCGCAAAGAGAAGGCTATCCGCAAGCTGGAGGCGATGTCGGCCAACCTGGCTCGTCTCACCGACCTGACCACCGAGCTGCGCCGCCAGCTCAAGCCGCTGGGCCGCCAGGCCGAAGTCGCCCGGCGGGCCGCGACCATCCAGGCGGACCTGCGCGACGCCCGGCTGCGGCTGGCCGCCGACGACCTGGTCACCCGCCAGGCCGAGTTCGCCGGCACCACCGACGCCGAGGCCACCCTGCGCGCCGAGCACGACCAGATCACCGCGCGGCTGACCGTCGTCGGTGCGGAGCTGGCGGCGCACGAGACCGCGGTGGCCGGGCTGACCGAGCGGGCCGAGGCCGCCCAGCAGACCTGGTTCGGGCTCTCCGCGCTGGCCGAGCGGGTCGGCGCCACCGTCCGGATCGCCACCGAACGCGCCCAGCACCTCGACGACGAGCCGGTCGCCGTCGGCAGCGTCGACCCGGACGCGCTGGACGCCGAGGCCGAGGAGGTGGCCGCCACCGAGGTGCGGCTGCTGGCGGAGCTGTCGACGGCCCGGTCCCGGCTGGAGGTCACCCGCGCGGAGCTGGCCGAACACGAGCGCCGCGCCGCCGAGGCCGAACAGGCGCACCTGGCGGCGGTGCGCGCCGAAGCCGACCGGCGCGAGGGCCTGGCCCGACTGGCCGGTCAGGTGGAGACCGCGCGGGCCCGGGTGGAGTCGATCGACGAGCAGGTGGGCCGACTGTCGACCCGCATCGAAGAGGCGGCGGCCCGCACCCAACAGACGCAGGCCGAGTTCGAGACCGCGCAGGCCCGGATCGGCGAGCTGGACCAGGGCGAGGTCAGCCTGGACGAGCAGCACGAGCACAGTGTGGCGGCGCTGCGACTGGCCGACGAGCGGGTGGCCGAGCTGCAGACCGCCGAACGCGAGGCCGAGCGCCAGGTGGCGTCGCTGCGGGCCCGGATCGAGGCGCTGTCGATGGGGCTGGAACGCAAGGATGGCGCGGCGTGGCTGACCACCCATCACAGTGACGCAGGACTTTTCGGCTCGGTGGCCAAGCTGGTCAAGGTGCGCTCGGGGTACCAGACCGCGCTGGCGTCGGTGCTGGGGGCGGCCGCCGACGCGCTCGCTGCGGCGGACTTCGGTGCGGCGCGTGCGGCGGTGTCGGCGCTGAAGAAGGGCGACGGTGGACGGGTCGCCCTGGTGCTGGGGGACTGGCCGACGACCGACCCCGGCCCCGAGGCGTCCACCGTGCTGCCTGCCGGGGCGGTGTGGGCGCTCGACCTGGTCGACGCGCCGGCGCGGCTGCGCGGGGCGCTGGCCGCGATGCTCTCCGGTGTCGCGGTGGTCGAAGACCTGGGCGCGGCGCTGGATCTGGTCGCCGCGCGCCCCCGGCTGCGGGCGGCCACCGTCGACGGTGACCTGGTCGGCGCCGGGTGGGTCAGCGGCGGCTCGGACCGCAAGCCGTCGACGCTGGAGATCACCGTCGAGATCGAGAACGCCCGGACCGAGCTGGCCACCGCGGAGTCGCAGGTGTCGCAGCTCGGTGCGGCGCTCTCCGGTGCGCTCAGCGAGCAGGCCGCCCGGCAGGGCGCCGCCGAGGAGGCGCTGGCCGCGCTCAACGAGTCCGACGCCACCATCGCGGCGATCTACGAACAGCTGGCCCGGCTCGGCCAGGACGCGCGCGTCGCCGAAGGGGAGTGGCACCGCCAGCTGCGTCAGCGGGAGGAGTTGGAGGCCGGCCGGACACAGACCGTCACCGAGCTCGGCGAGCTGGAGACCCGGCTGCGCAACGCCGAGGAGACCCAGCCGGCCACCGACGGCCCGCAGGTGGATCGGGAGCAGATCGCCGCGGCCGCCGAGGCCGCCCGCGGTGTCGAGGTGGAGGCCCGACTGGCGGTGCGCACCGCCGAGGAACGTGCCAATGCCGTTCGTGGACGGGCCGATTCACTGCGCCGGGCCGCCGCCGCCGAGCGCGAGGCGCGGATCCGCGCCCAGCAGGCCCGGGCGGCGCGCGAACATGCCGCGGCGGTCGCGTCCGAGGTGGCCGACGCCGGCCGGTTGCTGGCCCGGCGGCTGCAGCAGGTGGTGGCGGCCGCGTCGCAGCGCCGGGACGCGGTGGGCGCCGAGCGGCAGCAGCGGTCGGCGGCGATGGCCGCGATCCGCGACGAGGTGGCCACGCTGAACACCCGGGCCGGCACGCTGACCGAGTCGCTGCACCGCGACGAGGTGGCCAAGGCGCAGGTGGCGCTGCGCATCGAGCAGCTCGAGCAGATGGTGCTCGAACAGTTCGGGATGAGCCCGGCGGACCTGGTCGGCGAGTACGGCCCGGACGTGCCGCTGCCGCCCAGCGAGCTGGAGCTGGTCGAGTACGCCCAGGCCCGCGACCGCGGCGAGCAGGTGACCGCGCCCGCGCCGATGCCGTTCGACCGGCCCACCCAGCAGCGCCGGGCCAAGCGCGCCGAGCGGGAGCTGGCCGAGCTGGGCCGGGTCAACCCGCTGGCGCTGGAGGAGTTCGCGGCGCTGGAGGAGCGGTACAACTTCCTGTCCACCCAGCTCGAGGACGTCAAGGCGGCCCGCAAGGACCTGCTCGACGTGGTCGAGGATGTCGACGCGCGGATTCTGCAGGTGTTCACCGACGCCTACACCGACGTCGAGCGGGAGTTCACCCAGGTGTTCGCCGCGCTCTTCCCCGGCGGCGAGGGCCGCCTGCTGCTCACCGAACCGAACGACATGCTCACCACCGGGGTGGAGGTGGAGGCCCGCCCGCCCGGCAAGAAGGTCAAGCGGCTGTCGCTGCTCTCCGGCGGCGAGAAGTCGCTGACCGCGATCGCCATGCTGGTGGCGATCTTCCGGGCCCGCCCGTCGCCGTTCTACATCATGGACGAGGTCGAGGCGGCACTCGACGACACCAACCTGCGCCGGCTGCTTTCGCTCTTCGAGATACTGCGGGAACGCTCGCAGCTGATCGTCATCACCCACCAGAAGCCGACGATGGAGGTCGCCGACGCACTCTACGGCGTGACCATGCGCGACGACGGCATCACCGCGGTGATCTCCCAGCGGATGCGCGGCGAGGAGTTGGTCGCCAGTGTCTGAACAGCTGGGGATCGCGGTCGCCGCCGTGGTCGCGCTGGTCGCGGTCGCGGCGCTGGTGGTCGGCCTGCTGCGGTATCGCCGCCGCCGGATCAGCCTGGCGGCCCGCCAACCCGGGCGGCTGGACCGCTCGGGTGGCTACACGGCGTCGTCGGGGATCAGTTTCAGCCAGGGCGGTGCGCCGGTGCAGCCGGCCGACCGGATCGACACCACCGGGCTGCCGGGGGTCGGCGACGACGCCGCGGTGCCGCGCGATGCGCCGCGGCGGTCGATCACCAACGTCTCGCTGCCCGAGCCGCCGGCGGCGCAGCCACCGGTGGGCGTCGAGGCTGCCGACACCATCGCGCCCACCGACGGCCGGCTGGAGCGGCTCCGTGGGCGGCTGGCCCAGTCGCAGAGCACGTTCGGCCGCGGCATGCTCGGGCTGCTCGGCGGCGGCGACCTGGACGAGGAATCCTGGCAGGACATCGAGGACACCCTGCTCGTCGCCGACCTGGGCACCGCGGCCACCGAGTCGATCGTCAGCGGGCTGCGCGGCCGGCTGGCAAGCTCCCCGGTGCAGACCGAGACCGAAGCCCGCGCGGTGCTGCGCGACGTGCTCATCGGTGAGCTGCGGCCGGAGCTGGACCGCTCCATCCGGGCGCTGCCGCACGACGAGCACCCGTCGGTGCTGCTGGTGGTCGGGGTGAACGGCACCGGCAAGACCACCACGGTGGGCAAGCTGGCCCGGGTGCTGGTGGCCGACGGCCGGCGGGTGCTGCTCGGCGCCGCCGACACGTTCCGGGCCGCCGCCGCCGACCAGCTGCAGACCTGGGCGGTCCGGGTGGGCGCGGAGGTGGTGCGCGGCGCCGAAGGGGCCGACCCGGCCTCGGTGGCCTTCGACGCCGTCGACGCGGGGATCAAGACCGGTGTCGACGTCGTCGTCGTCGACACCGCCGGGCGGCTGCACACCAAGACCGGGCTGATGGACGAGCTGGGCAAGGTCAAGCGCATAGTGAGCCGCCGCGCGTCCGTCGATGAGGTGCTGCTGGTGCTGGATGCCACCATCGGGCAGAACGGCCTGGCCCAGGGCCGGGTCTTCGCCGACGTCGTCGACATCACCGGGGTGGTGCTGACCAAGCTGGACGGAACCGCTAAGGGCGGCATCGTCTTCCGGGTGCAGCAGGAGCTGGGGGTGCCGGTGAAGCTGGTCGGGCTCGGCGAGGGGCCCGACGACCTGGCGCCGTTCGAGCCGGCCGCGTTCGTCGACGCGCTGCTGGGCTGAGCGTGAACTGGCGAGACCCCATAACATCGCCGAAACACCTCAGCAGCGTCTCCGCAATGTCCGCTTGGGACGGTGGTACCGGACCATGTTCGCCACATGTCGTGGCGATGGCGAGGACTACCGGAGGTGGCGGCCAGTGGATCACTCCCCGATGCACGGCGTCTCGAACACCGGTGACACGGCGTGGATGTTGGTCAGCGCGGCGCTGGTGCTGCTGATGACGCCGGGCCTGGCGTTCTTCTACGGCGGGATGGTTCGGGTCAAGAGCGTGCTGAACTTGTTGATGATGAACATCAGCTC
>NZ_JBYCLB010000031.1:0-2770 GCF_057473705.1 Mycobacterium sp. TH-M15
ATCCTCGACGGTCTGGGCATGCACATCGAACCGGCCCGCCATCGCCCGCATCGCATCCGGATCGGTCATAAAACGTGAAGGCATAACTGTCTCCTTATCTGAAATTCAATCGACTCTGGTTGTTCTCACCCGTCGCCGGTCAATACCTGCAGGCTACGCCGTTGCGTACCGGCAGACCGGCCCGAAACACATGACTGGCCCCCCTTCCATTACCCGGCAGCCGGCGACATCGGGATCACGCTCGGACGAAGATCGAATCGGGGCATGGCACCGAACTGGCCGCTGCCGCTGCCGGCGGCGGCGCGCGCGGCATTGGCCAGCATCGGCACCCCGTTCAGTATGCCCGCCGGGTTCGTTCCGGAGACCGGGCGCACGCCGCGGACCAGCGAAGCCATCGGGCTGGCCGCGGGGGCCGCCGCCGCCCAGGCTTGCGGCACCGACAGCGCGCCGATCGTGCCGGACTGGCCGACCCCGGCGCTGACGCTGCTGGCCAGGCTGCCCAGCCCGCCGAAGCCGGTGGCTCCGGCACCCAGCGCCGGTGCCAGCGAACTGGCACCCGCTGCGGCGGCCGCCGCGGGGGCGACGCTGGTGAACGCTTTCCCGAGGGACTGCAGCGAATTGGCCAGTGAGAACAGGTAGCTGCCGTTCTGCGGGGCCAACGTCGCCCAGCCGAGCGCGTCCTTTACGCTCATCAGCCCCAGCATCGAGCCCAGCGTGTTTCCTTCGCTCGCCGCGGCCGATCCCGAACCCGATCCCGGAAGAATCTGCGAGACCACCTGCCCGAGCGTGTGCTGCACCTGGGTGCCGACGTCGTTGGCGTTGGTCTGACGGGCCGCCGCGTCGCGTGCCAGGTCGCCACCCGGGTCGGTGATCGACGGTGCGGGGGTGTGCTCGGTCAGCACCGAGGCGTTCGTCGACGCGACCGAGTAGGCATCCATCACGGTGGCGTCCTGCACCCAGTACTCGAAGTACTCCGCCCAGTTCGCCGCGATCGCCGGCGTGTTCTGGCCGAGCATGTTCGTCGCGATCAAGGTGGCCAGGTTGGCGCGGTTGGCGGCGACCACTCCGGGGTGCACGACGCCGGCGTGCGCGGTCTCGTACGCGACCACCGCCGCGCGCATCTGGGCGGCGGCCTCTTCCACCTTTGCGGCGGTGCTGCTCATCCAGGTCGCGTACGGCGTCGCCGCCGCCGCCATCGCCATCGACGCCGGCCCGAGCCAGCCCTCGCTGCTCAGGCCGGCGACCACCGCGTGGTAGCCGGCGGCGGACGAGTGCAGCTCGGCGGCGAGGCCGTCGGAGGCCGTGGCCGCCGCCAGCAGCGGCGCGGCGCCGGCACCGGCATACATCCGCCCGGAGTTGATCTCCGGGGGCAGGAACCCGTGTAGACCGAGCATCGTCGCCCGCCTAGCCCGCCGCCACCGCGTTGGCGGCCTCGGTGGCCGCATACGAGCCGGCGCTGCTGTTCAGCGTGGCCACGAACATCTGATGGATCGCCTCCGCCTGGGCGCTGATCTGCTGGTACATGGTGGCGTGCGCGGCGAACTGCGCCGCGGTCAGCGCCGAGACCTCGTCGGCGGCAGCCGGTACCACTCCGGTGGTCGGCGCGGCCGCGGCCGCGTTCTGGGCGCTCAGCGCCGATCCGATCCCACTCAGGTTGGCGGCCGCGGCGGCCAACGCCTCCGGTTGCGCGGTCACGAACGACATTGAAAGTCCTCCTCTGATATCCCTCAGCAATCGCTCTGTGACCGAGCGTAAATGCCCGGAACCGCCGATGCCCCCTCGGATACCAACTGTTCACCGGCCGACAACAACTGTTCACCTGGGGCAACAGTCCGGTAACCCGCTTGTCCGGGAAGCCCAGCTGAACCGAGCGCCACCTGGGTAAACACAGAAATGTCATTTTCCCCGCCGGACCACCGCCCAACGGTACCGGCGACGCTGCTGCGTGCCCTAGACGGATAAAAATCTGGTCGCCGATAATGCCACCGAACGCCGGGCAGCTGAGCCCGCCAGCAACCATCGTCACACCGTTACCGGCGCCACACCGCGCCGACCCGGTCAGCGGCTGGCGCTGGCAGCCCGCTCCCGCGACCGACGCAGCTCGGTGGCGGCCACCTGGACGAAGATGCCGGTGTCCTCGGCCATCAGCAGCCCGCGACCCCGGGGCAGCGGCCCGCCCTTCATCTTGCCGCGGATGAAGCCCTCGTCCGGGTCGGCATCCATCACCAGCAGCGGCGCGTTGGCTTGGTGCAGCGGCCGCAGCAGCGGGTCGCTGCCGGCCGAGGACCAGCCGCCGAAGCTGCGCGCGGCGATGACGTGCAGTCCCACGTCCGCGGCCCGGGTAACCCACGGCGCGGCCTTCTGGAACGGCGAATCGAAGCCGGGCGGAAACTGGTGGATGTCGTCGATGATCAAGAAGATCTCCGGCCCGCTCCACCAGGCGTGCGACAACAGCTCCTCGGCCGACAGGCCGGGCGGCGGCTCCCGGCCGGCCAGGGTGGCGGACAGCTCGTTCGCCAGCGCGACCGCGCCGTCCAGGTTGTAGGCGAACTTCTGCACGTAGTCCGGGCCCAGCGTGGTCAGCAACTGGCGTCGCGGGTCGATGAGCCAGACCTGTGCCGAGCGCGCCGCGGTCTGCGGCGCGGTGCTGGCGCCGGGGGCGTACAGCCGCTCGATCTCACTCATGATGGTGGCCAGCGTGGTGGTCTTGCCGCATTCCCGCCGGCCGGTCACCATCAGATGCGCGTTCTCGGCGAAGTTGAGATACACC
>NZ_JBYCLB010000032.1:0-4426 GCF_057473705.1 Mycobacterium sp. TH-M15
GGTGCCCGAATCCGAGGTCGGGATCCCGCCCTGGTTGCCGATCTTCGCCGATGCGACGCCCGGTGCGTCGCGGCCGCCGGTACCGCCACGGCGCAGCAGAACCGGGCCGCGGCTGCTCGGTGCCATCGCTCTCACGGTCCTGGCCACCTGCGGGGGGATCGTGGTGTCCACGCCGGTGCGCCCGGCGAACAGCCTGCTGTCCCGGTCGAACTGGTTTCTGGCCAGCGCGCTGCCGGCCCGCGAGGATTTCCCGTCCGACTGGGAGTACACGCTGACCGGGTCGTTGAGCCGCGCGGCCCCGCCGGACTCGTCCGGTGAGCCTCAGCCCGACACCTCGATCCGGGCCACTCAGTACACGCCGGAAGCGTGCGGAAACCTTCCCCGGCTACTCGCCGGCGACGGCACCCATATCGCCAGCGTGCGGGTGTACCGCGACCCCGACCCGTGGTGGATCGCCCGCGCCGAGCCGGCCGACGCGGCCGCCACCGGGCAGATCGACACGCCCGGCCCGACAGCCAGCATCGAGATTCTGGCCGTCGGCGACGGCCGGGCGGAGATCGGCAGCTACCTGCGCTGGCTGCGGCGCTGCCACAGCTACCAGGTCACCACCGAGGATCCGTTGACCGACCCGCTGACCAAGACGACCGACGAGCGCACGGTCACCACCGTGCCGGATCGCCGCCCACCCGGCCGGGCCGACTTCGCCCTCGCGGTCACCAGGACATTCACCTCCTCGCGCGATCCGCACACGGCACCGTCGACGTATCACGTCGGCTACTACGCGATCCGTGACCTGTTGCTGGAATGCACCACCAACATGACCGACTCCGACCTCGACCTGGTGAGACGAGCGGCCGCCCAGACTCTGCAGAGGCTGCACAAGCTGTGACCGGTCCCGCTCAGCCCCGGTCGTGGTCCTGGGCCCTCGCCGCAGCGATCGGCGGAGTCGCCGTCGCCGCGGTGACGGTCACCGTCCCGGTGGTGCGCAGTGACCCGCACAGCGCGACGGCCGGCTCGGAACCACTCGCCCCGCAGCTCGCCGCGCTCAACGACGACGAACTGGCCGCGCTGCTGCCCACCCGCCGTGAGTTTCCACCCGGCTGGACCGTCCGGGAACGCCGGGAGCCATACGAGTATTTCGGGTATTACACCACCCAGCCGTCCGACGGCGGGCTGGCCGTCACACCCGCCGAGTGCTTCGCGGTGATCGGCGGGGCCGCATCCGGCGAGCCGGCCGTCGCGGAGGTCTCCGGACACGATCCGGCCGACCCCGCGGTGCACTCCGACCGCCAGGACATCCGGCTGCGGATCGGCCGCGAATACCACTCGGCCGGATTCGACGACATGATCGAGCTGGTGTCGAAGTGCCAGCGGTTCAGCTCGAGCCCCGGCCCCCGGTTCACGATCAGCTACACCGTGAGCATTCTGGAGAACGACCGGACTTCCGGTGGGCCGCAGCGGTTCCGCTACTCGGTGACCACTCAGTTCGGCGGCCCCGAGCGCAGCACCCGCACCGAGGACTACTACTCCTACGCGCGCACGTCCGGGCTGGTGCTCAGCGGCGCGGGCAGCGACGGTCACCAGCAGGTGTTCGATTCCGCGTTCGCCAAAGCCCTGGCCCGGATTCGCGCCGCGGACGGGTAGCGCCGGCTCGACCCGGCCGGTCAATATGCTTGGACGCTATGACCACCGTCTTCAGCAAAATCATCAACCGGGAACTGCCGGGCCGGTTCGTCTACGAGGACGACGCGGTCGTCGCCTTCCTCACCATCGAGCCGATGACCCAGGGGCACACCCTGGTGGTGCCGCGCGCCGAGATCGACCAGTGGCAAGACGTCGACGGCCCGGCGTTCGCCCGGGTGACGGCGGTGGCGCAGCGGATCGGCAAAGCGGTGTGCCGCGCCTTCGACACCGATCGGGCCGGTCTGATCATCGCCGGTCTCGAGGTGCCGCACCTGCACATACACGTCTTCCCGACCCGCAGCCTCGCCGACTTCGGGTTCGCCGGCGTCGACCGCAATCCGTCCCCGGAGTCGCTGGACCAGGCACAGCAGAGGATCATCGCGGCCCTGGCCGAGCTGTGACGCTCGACGTCGGCCGGCTCAGCGCACCTCGGAGGGAATCTCGGCGATGCGTGGCACCGTGACCCGGAACCGACAACCCCGGCCCGGCGCGGTCTCCACCGTGACCGTTCCGTCGTGCGCGTGGATCAGCGAGTCGACGATCGACAGACCCAACCCGGTGCCGCCGCTGGCCCGGGTCCGCGACGAGTCGGCGCGATAGAACCGCTCGAAGACCCGCTGGGCATCCTTCGCGTCCATCCCGGCGCCGCGGTCGACGACCTCCAGCACCGCGTCGTCGCCGTCGGTGCCGACCCGCACCGTCACCGCGGCGCTCTCCGGGGTGTGCTGTAACGCATTGCCCACCAGGTTGCTCAGCACCTGGCGCAGCCGGGCGTCGTCGCCGAGCACCTCGGGCGTGCCCGGACCGTCGAATACCTCCAGGGCGACAGTGCGCCCCGGTGCGATCGCCTGCGCGTCGTGCACTGCGTCGGTGGCCAGCGCCAGCAGATCGACCCGGTAGTGTTCCAACGGCCGCTGCGCGTCCAGCCGGGCCAGCAACAACAGGTCTTCGACCAGCAGGCCCATCCGACGCGATTCGCTCTCGATCCGCGACATCAGCATCTCGACGTCCCGGGCAGCGCCCTGCCGGTACAACTCGGCAAAGCCGCGAATGGTGGTCAGCGGGGTACGCAGCTCATGGCTGGCATCGGTGATGAACCGGCGCATCCGATCCTCGGAGCTGCGGGCGTCGGCCGCCGACTCCTCCGATGCCGCCACCGCCCGCTGGATCTGGGTGAGCATTCCGTTCAGCGCCTGCGACAGCCGGCCGACCTCGGTGCGCGGGTCGCGCTCGGGGACCCGGCGGTCCAGCTGTCCGGCGGCGATCGCCGCGGCGGTCCGCTCCACCTCGATCAGCGGCCGGAGGCTGCGGTGCACCACCACGAACCCGGCGATGCCGAGCACCAACAACATGACCGAGCCGATCGCCAACCGCGCCAAATCCACGTGCCGGATGGTGGACTGCACGTCGGAGAGGTCGATGGCCACTGTGGTCAGTCTGCCGTTCGGCCCGCGCACCGTCACCGCCCGCCACTGCACGTTCGAGCCGTCCACCGAGGCGACGGTGGTCGGGTCCGGCCCGACATTGTTGTCGGGCGGCAGCTTCGGCTCGGCGTTGCGGTCGTTGACCACGGTCCAGGTACGGCCGTCCGGGTCGACATCACGCACGTAGAAGTTCGACGGCGGCCGCCCCGGATTGGGGAGCTTGTGCGACTCCGGCAGCACCAGCCGCGGGTTCTGCGCCCAGCCCCGCGATGCGTCGAGCAGGGTCTGGTCGATCTTGCTCACCAAGCTGCGCCGCAGGATGGACGTGACCACGATGCCCTGGGCGACCAGACCGCACAGCACCAGCACCAGGGTGGCCGCGACCAGGCTGACCTTCAGCGGCAGCGCGAACCGCCGGCGGTTGACCATCGGCGATCGCCTATCCCGCCCCGGCGGGTCGCGCAGTCGGGGTCGGGATCATCGCGGCTCCCGCAGCACGTACCCGACCCCGCGCAGCGTGTGCAGCAGCCGTTTCTCCCCGGTGTCGATCTTGCGGCGCAGATAGGACACGTAGGACTCCACCACGTTCACGTCGCCGCCGAAGTCGTAGCGCCAGACGTGATCGAGGATCTTCGGTTTACTCAACACGGTTCCGGCGTTGATCACGAAGTACCGCAGCAGGGTGAACTCGGTAGGCGAAAGCGACACCGGCTCACCGGCTTTCCATACCTCGTGGGTGTCCTCGTCGAGTTCGATGTCGGCGAACGTCAAGCGCGCACTGCGGGGTTCCTCGCCGCCCTTGCCGGCACGACGCAGAATGACCCGCAGCCGGGCCACCACTTCTTCCAGGCTGAACGGTTTGGTGACGTAGTCGTCTCCACCCAGGGTCAGGCCGGCGATCTTGTCCTGCAACGAGTCACGGGCGGTCAAGAACAACGCCGGGGCGTCGATCCCGTCGGCGCGCAGCCGGCGCAGCACCCCGAAGCCGTCCATCCCGGGCATCATCACGTCCAAGATCACCACGTCCGGCCGGACCTCGCGAGCGCGGTCCAGTGCGGCCGGGCCGTTGGACGCGGTGTGCACCTCGAACCCCTGGAACTTCAGGCTGACCGAGAGCAGCTCGACGATGTTGGTTTCGTCGTCGACGACCAGAACCCGAGCCTCCGGTTTGCCGTCCTGCGCTGCTGGAACTGACATGAGACCATTCCCTCCCGACGGGTTGAATAATGCCTGGAAAGCGGCTGTGCGTTTGTTGTCAATCAGGCTGGCTTCAGGTCGCCAAATCACGGGCTCACCGCCGGATCGCCCCTAGACTGGCC
>NZ_JBYCLB010000033.1:0-1892 GCF_057473705.1 Mycobacterium sp. TH-M15
TAGCGCGTCTGCCATTCCGCCACTCGGACTCGAAGACGGCCGGGAAGCGCGGTCGTCGAGCAACCAAGGCTATCGGATTGCGATGTGCCGGCCAAAACCCGTGGGCGGTTGCAGTGGTAGGAAAGGTGACTGTGACAGTTCGCATCGATCCGGCCGACGAGGTGACGGAGATCGTCAGCACCCTGATCCGGTTCGACACCAGCAACACCGGTGAACCGGAGACCACCAAGGGCGAGGCCGACTGCGCTCACTGGGTCGCCGAGCAGTTGGCCGAGGCCGGTTACCGCACCGAATACGTCGAATCCGGCGCACCCGGCCGCGGCAACGTGTTCGCCCGGCTGGCCGGCGCCGACCCGTCCCGGGGCGCGTTGCTGATCCACGGCCACCTGGACGTGGTGCCGGCCGAACCGGCCGACTGGAGCGTGCACCCGTTCTCCGGCGCGGTGGAGGACGGCTACGTCTGGGGCCGCGGTGCGGTCGACATGAAGGACATGGTCGGGATGATGATCGCGGTCGCCCGGCACCTGTCGACGGCCGGGATCGTGCCGCCGCGCGACCTGGTGTTCGGGTTCGTCGCCGACGAGGAGGCCGGCGGCAAGTACGGCGCGCACTGGCTGGTCGAGCAGCGGCCCGACCTGTTCGCCGGGGTCACCGAGGCGATCGGCGAGGTGGGCGGCTTCTCACTGACCGTGCCCCGCCCGGACGGCGGGGAGCGCCGGCTCTACCTGGTGGAGACCGCGGAGAAGGGCCTGTGCTGGATGCGGCTGACCGCGCACGGCCGGGCCGGGCACGGGTCGATGATCAGCGACGACAACGCCGTCACCGCGCTCGCCGGCGCGGTGGCGCGGCTGGGTGCGCACCGGTTTCCGCTGGTGCTGACCGACGCGGTCACCGAGTTCCTGGCCGCGGTCAGCGAGGAGACCGGGCACGCCATCGACCCGGCGTCGCCGGATCTGGAGGGCATGATCGCCAAGCTCGGGCCGATCGCCCGGATCGTCAACGCCACCCTGCGCGACACCGCCGCCCCGACCATGCTGCACGCCGGCTACAAGGCCAACGTGATCCCGGCGACGGCCGAGGCGGTGGTGGACTGCCGGGTGCTGCCCGGCCGGCGGGCCGCGTTCGAGGCCGAGGTCGACGAGCTGATCGGCCCACAGGTGACCCGGGAGTGGATCACCGACCTGGAGCCGTACCAGACCACCTTCGACGGTGATCTGGTCGACGCGATGAACGCCGCGCTGCTGGAGTGTGATCCCGACGCCCGCGCCGTGCCGTACATGCTCTCCGGCGGGACCGACGCGAAGGCGTTCGCCCGGTTGGGGATTCGCTGTTTCGGCTTCGCCCCGCTGCGGCTGCCGCCGGAGCTGGACTTCTCGGCCCTGTTCCACGGGGTCGACGAGCGGGTCCCGGTCGACGCGCTGACGTTCGGTACCCGGGTGCTGCAGCACTTCCTGACACACTGTTGATCACTTCGACGTTGAGCACACCGATTGAGAGGACGACCGTGGGCACAGCTCCCGACCCGTACGCCGCACTGCCCAAGCTGCCGCCGTTCCAGCTGACGTCGTCGTCACTGATCGACGGCGGGCCGCTGGCCACCCCCCAGGTCAGCGGCATCATGGGCGCCGGTGGCGCCGACGCCAGCCCGCAGCTGAGCTGGTCAGGCTTCCCGGAGGCGACCCGCAGCTTCGCGGTCACCGTCTACGACCCGGACGCCCCGACACTCTCCGGGTTCTGGCACTGGGCGGTGGCCAACCTGCCGGCCACCTGCACCGAGCTGCCGGAGGGCGCCGGCGACGGCAGCCTGCTGCCCGGCGACGCGCTGACCCTGACCAACGACGCCGGCCTGCGCCGCTATGTGGGCGCGGCGCCACCGGCCGGGCACGGCGTGC
>NZ_JBYCLB010000034.1:0-10572 GCF_057473705.1 Mycobacterium sp. TH-M15
GGCGTGGTCTTCGCCGATGGACAGATCACCCCCCGGGCTGGCGCCGCGGGCCAGGGTGAACCGCAGCGCGTCGGCGCCGAACGCCTCGACCCAGTCCAGCGGGTCGATCCCGTTCCCCTTCGACTTGCTCATCTTGCGGCCGTGCTCGTCGCGGATCAGCCCGTGCAGGAACACGTTTCCGAACGGCACCGCGGCCCCGTGCAGGGCCGGATCGTCGGCGACGAAGGTGCCGAACATCATCATCCGGGCCACCCAGAAGAACAGGATGTCGTATCCGGTCACCAGCACACTGGTGGGATAGAACTTCTCCAGTTCGGGGGTGCGATCCGGCCAGCCCAGGGTGGAGAACGGCCACAGCGCCGAGGAGAACCAGGTGTCGAGCACGTCGGGGTCCTGCTGCCAGTCGTCCGGCGGGGTCTCGTCCGGCCCGACGCAGACCTGCTGGCCGTCGGGTCCATGCCAGATCGGGATACGGTGCCCCCACCACAGCTGCCGGGAGATGCACCAGTCGTGCATGTCGTCGACCCAGCCGAACCAGCGCGGCTCCAGGCTCTTCGGGTGGATCACGGTGTCGCCGCCCCGGACCGCGTCGCCGGCCGCCTTGGCCAGCGATTCCACGCTGACCCACCACTGCATCGACAGCCGCGGTTCGATCACCTCGCCGCTGCGCTCGGAGTGCCCGACGCTGTGCAGGTAGGGCCGCTTCTCGGCGACGATGCGGCCCTGGCCGGCCAGCGCCTCGCGCACCGCGGCCCGGGCCTCGAAACGGTCCATGCCGTCGAATTGCGTTCCGGTGTCGACGATCCGGGCCTTGGTGTCCAGGATCGACGGCATCGGCAGCTGGTGTCGCAGCCCGATCTCGAAGTCGTTGGGATCGTGGGCCGGGGTGACTTTCACCGCGCCGGTACCGAATTCGGGGTCGACGTGCGCGTCGGCGACGACGACGATCTCCCGGTCCAGGAACGGGTGCGGCAGCGTGGTGCCGACCAGGTCGCGGTAGCGCTCGTCGTCCGGGTGCACCGCGATCGCGGTGTCGCCGAGCATGGTCTCCAACCGGGTGGTGGCGACCACGATGTGCGGTTGGGCGTCGTCGAGCGAGCCGTACCGGAACGAGACCAGCTCGCCTTCGATGTCGTCGTATCTGACCTCCAGGTCGCTGATCGCGGTCTCCAGCACCGGCGACCAGTTGACCAGCCGCTCGGCCCGGTAGATCAGCCCGGCGTCGTAGAGCCGTTTGAAGATGGTGCGCACCGCCCGGGACAGCCCGTCGTCCATGGTGAACCGCTCGCGGCTCCAGTCCACCCCGTCGCCGAGCCGGCGCATCTGGGTGCCGATGGTGCCACCGGAGTCGCGCTTCCAGGACCACACCCGCTCGACGAAGCGTTCCCGGCCGAGCCGCTCCTTGGTCTCGCCGGAATCGGCCAGCTGCCGCTCCACCACGCTCTGGGTGGCGATGCCGGCGTGGTCCATGCCCGGCAGCCAGAGCACCTGGTAGCCCTGCATCCGTTTGCGCCGGCTCAGCGCGTCCATCAGCGTGTGGTCGAGCGCGTGGCCCATGTGCAGGCTGCCGGTGACGTTCGGCGGCGGCAACACGATCGAATACCCGGGCTGGTCGCTGGCCGGATCGGCGGTGAAGTAGCCGGCGTCAACCCAGCGCTGGTAGATCGCGGCCTCGACCGCTCCCGGTTCCCAGGACTTGGGCAGGGCTTCGGCGTCGGCGGAGCGTGGGCTGGCGGTCACCGGCCAATTCTATGAACGCCGGACGGCCCCGGTTCGCCGGGCCTGACGGACCGGGGCGGGGGCGTTACTTGCCGCCGCGGAGCAGGCCGCCGAGCACGTCGCCGATCGCGCCGCCGGTCTTGCCGCCGAGCACGTTGCCCAGGATGCTGCCGATCGACTGGTTGCTGCGGCCGCCCGACGCCGCGCCGCCCAGGATGCTGCCCAGCACGTCACCGAGGCCGCCGCCACCGGACGACGCCGACTGCTCCGCGGGCGCGCTCTTCTGGCTCATCTGCTTGCCGATGTAGGCCAGCACCAGCGGCGTCAGGATCGGCAGCAGCCGCTGGACCAGGTTGTTGTTGCCGGCTCCGGCCCCGGAGAGCGCCGAGGCGACCTGACTGACGTCGTTGCCGCCGAAGATCTGCGAGATCAGATTGGCCCCTTCGGGGTGATCGCCGGTGCCGCCGGCAAGGCTGGCCGCGGCGTCGCCGATGGTGCTCGCCTGACCGGGTTCCTGGGCGTGCTCGTGCAGGCCGCCGAGCAGCACCGGCACCAGTGTCCGGATGGTGTCGCCCACCTCACCGGAGTCGGCGCCGAGCTGCTGGGCGATGTCCTGGACGGGGATCTGGGCGAAGAGATCGTCGAGGCCGGCCATAAGGGTGCTCACCTTCGTGTCTGGTGCGCCGCCGGGGTGGCGGCAACCGAGCACGATAGTAGCCGAGCCGCGCCGGGCGGGCATCGACTCGAATCCGGGTCGGTCAGCTCAGTCGCTCGGTCTGCACCGATACGCCGGCTGCCTGCAACCGGGCCAGCAGCGCGTCCCCCATCGCGGCCGCCGGGGTCAGCACTCCGTGCAGATCGGAGAGCGCGTCGCGGTCCAGCGCCAACGCCAGCCCGCTCTCGGCCAGCATGACCGACGTCGCCTGGTAGCCCGGGTCGCCGGACTGCGCGATCGTGGTGCGGTACCGAGCGCCGCTGCTGGTTATCGTGTAGGTCTCGGTGCGGTAGTGGCCGCTGTGCCGGACGGCCTCGCTGGGCCCGCTGCCCGGAGCCGGGGTGACCCGGTCCACCAGTCGACGCGGCAGCAGCCGGAAGGCGCGGCTGCCCAACCAGACCATCGCGGTGCTGGTGGCGGTGAGGACCCCGGCCAGCACCGGGGCCGCCGCCGACGACCCGACGCTCATGTGCTCGGCGTAGCGGAACCGCCGGCCGTACTCCCAGCCCAGCAGCGCATTGCTGCGCCGCACCACCCGGGTGTTGGCGACCGCCATCACGAACCCGGCCGTCCAGGTTCCGGCCAGTTCCGGCGCGATCGCCGCACCGCGCCGCCACACCAGATCCGGCTGCTTTCCCAGTTCGGGCTCGGCACCCCGGTCACCGCTGAGCGTGTAGGGGTCTTCGGCCAGGCGGCGGGCATCCGGGTCGCTGGACGCGGTACGCATCACCTCCACCATCGAGGCGATCGTGCCGCCGGAGACCCCACCGGCGAAGCTGCGCAGCACCAGGTCGGTGTCGGTGAGTTCGCCGGCCCCGTCGTCGTGCGCCGCGCGGGAGAGGGCGAAGACACCGAGGTCCGACGGGATCGAGTCGAACCCGCAGGAATGCACGATCCGGGCTCCGGTGTCGGCGGCCTGCTTGTGGTACAGGTCGATGCTGTCCCGCATGAACATCGGCTCACCGGTCAGATCGGCATAGTCGGTGCCGGCCGCGGCGCAGGCGCCGACCAGCGGCAGCCCGTAGCGAGTGTAGGGGCCGACGGCGCTGATCACCACCTGGGTGCGGGCTGCCATCGCGGCCAACGTCGACGGTTCGGTCGCGTCGGCGATCACGATCGGCCAGTTCCGCGCCGCGTCTCCCAGCCCGTCCCGGACGGCCGTGAGCCGCTCTGCCGACCGGCCGGCCAGCCCCACCCGGGCGCCGGTACCGGCGCCGGCCAGGTACCCGGCCGTCAGCTTGCCGACGAAACCGGTCGCCCCGTAGACGACGACGTCGAGTTCGCGTGCTGATCCCATGCGATGACGCTACCGCCCCACCCTCCGGAGACGGACAACGGCGCCGGAGGTCTCACCCCGGCGCCGTCACCCCGGCATTGGGCCTAGCCGCGGCCGCCGCAGACCGGCCAGGCGCCACGTCCCTGCGTCCGCAGGACGTTCTCGGCGACCCGGATCTGCTCGGCACGGCTGGCCAGGTTCGGCATGCCGCTGCCGCCGTTGGCCCGCCAGGTGCCCAGGTTGAACTGCAGACCGCCGTAGTAGCCGTTGCCGGTGCTGATCGACCAGTTGCCGCCGGACTCGCAGGCGGCGACGGCGTCCCAGTTCAGGCTGTCCGCGTGCGCGGTCCCGGTGCAGAGGGCGACCGGCGCAACTGCCAGCGCTCCGGTGGTCACCGCCATCGTGAGCGTCTTGCGGATGTTCTTCACACTTAACCCTTTCGCCACGCGCGCGCCGAAGCCCGCCCGGACAGGGCGGCGCGCCTGACGGTCAGGCGGAAGGTGGTCTTCGATCCGTGCCGTCTCGGTCGGGCACGGCAGCCGGGGCGGAACCGACATCGGAATACACCAGGTCGTCCGCAGCCCGCTCACACGCGGTTATTCATGGATTCAATTTGATTTGCCGAGCTGTCGGCGAATAGGAAACTACGGGCTCGATTGAACGGGTCAAATTCGATGACACGGGTATCTCGCGCAGATAACAATTTAATTACATGAGCTAAGCTCAATTGTCTTGGCTGGTCAGCGTGGGTTTGGTCATCGATTCGGTGGTGTGGCACCGCCGGGGATTCGTGGGCCGAATCACAACGGTTTTGTGGGGCGGACCACTACGTTCGGCGCGTCGACACGCCGGCGCGGCAAAACCTCACCAGAGAACAGGCCTCACATCAGCCTCAGCATCCACTTCTGCACGCGCGCAATAGGTTACCCGGCTATCGGCCCACGCCGGAGAATTCGGCGGCCGTGGTTCCCACCGGGCATCGACCGGGCACATCCGAAATACTCGACACCCCAATCGATTCCGGCGAGCCCGCGGCACAACGACCCGGGCCGCGAGACCGATCGCCCGTCCGCCATCAAGAAGCATCGTTTATTGTGCAGATAACGACCACGGCCATAACCGGACGGAATATTGTCGGATTCCGATAGCGGCTACGGTTTATCTTCTTCGTAAATTCGGACCGATAGCGCCCGAACGTCGTCCGGTGAGTTGAGGTTGGTCAGCGGCAGCGGATCCGAGACGACCAGGCGCTGGGTGTCGACGATTCCGGGCAGTGCGCCCATCCGCCGTTCCCCGGCGGCCACCAGCTCGTCGATCCGGTCGGCCAGCTCGGTCCGGTACACCCCGGCCAGGTAATGGTCGTGGCCGTCCCAGGGCAGCACCGCGTCGGCGCCGCAGCGGGCCGCCAGCCCGGCGAGCGCGTCGACCAGCTCGACGGTGAGCAGCGGCATGTCCACCGCGCAGACGAACGCCAGCTCCGCGCCCGCCTCGGCGGCCGCTCGCAACCCCCGTCCGGTCGCCGGCAGCGGGCCGAGCCCGGGCGCCTCGTCGCGCAGCAGCCGCACCGGCAGCTCGGGCAGCGCCTGGCCCGGGGCGGTGACCAGCAGCACCGGGTCGCAGCGCCGACGCAGCACGGCCACCGTCTGTTCCACCAGGCTGCGACCGTCGAAGCGGCCCGGAATGGTTAGCGCGGCCTTGTCACGCCCCATCCGGCGCGACGCCCCGCCGGCCAGCACGACACCGGCCAGCGGCACCGATCGGGTCGGCCCGGGCTGGGTCAGGCCCGACTCATTCCACGCGCCAGGTGTCGCGCCCTCGCAGCAGCGACTGCAGGGCGGCCGAGTCATGCGAGGCGGCGTCTCGAGCCGCGCTGACCTGGAGCCGGGCCTGGTCGTCGTAGGTGGGCTTGGTGACGCTGCGGAAGATGCCCATCGGGAAGTGGGCCAGCCCCTGATCGGAGAGCCGGGACAGCGCGAAGGCGTACGACGGGTCGTCCCGGGTGGCGTCGTGCACCACGATGTCGTCGGCGGGGACGTCGGCGGTGTTGGCGACCGCCAGGCCGTAGCCGGACTGGACCACGCAGAACTCACCGTCGGCGCCGAAGGTGATCGGCTCACCCTGCCGCAGCGGGATCACCCGGTTCTCGGCGCCCTCCTTGCGCAGCAGGTCGAACGAGCCGTCGTGGAAGACCGGGCAGTCCTGCAGGATCTCCACCAGCGCCGACCCACGGTGCTGCATCGCGCCGTGCAGCACCTCGGTCAGCCCCTTGCGGTCGGAGTCCAGCGCCCGGCCGACGAAGGTGGCTTCGGCGCCCAGCGCCAGCGATACCGGGTTGAACGGGTTGTCCAGCGACCCGAACGGGGTGGACTTGGTGATCTTGCCGGTCTCCGACGTCGGCGAATACTGCCCCTTGGTCAGCCCGTAGATCCGGTTGTTGAACAGCAGGATGGTCAGGTTGACGTTGCGGCGCAGGCTGTGGATGAGGTGGTTGCCGCCGATCGAGAGCGCGTCGCCGTCGCCGGTGACCACCCACACCGACAGGTCCTCGCGGCTCACCGCCAGCCCGGTCGCGAACGTCGGCCCGCGGCCGTGGATCGAGTGCACCCCGTAGGTGTCCAGGTAGTACGGGAACCGGCTGGAGCAGCCGATACCGCTGATGAACACGATGTTCTCCCGCCGCAGCCCCAGCTCCGGCAGGAAGTTGCGGACGGTGTTCAGGATCGCGTAGTCGCCGCAGCCGGGGCACCAGCGCACCTCCTGGTTGGAGGTGTATTCCTTGGCCTTCTGCGGTTCGTCGGTGGTGGGCACCGCGATGTTTCTGGTCGGCGTCAGGCCGAGGTCGGTACCGACCAGGCCGTTGCTGTCGATCACATCGCTCATCAGCGCTGCTCCTTCATCGCCTCGCGAGTCATGCCTCGACCGCCGCTCCGGCGGCGACCACCGCCATCCGGGCGACCATCGCCTTGTCTTGTTCGATATCGGCCAACGTCCCGCGCCTGCCGCCGGATGCGGCACGAATGATCCGGCCCACCTCGTCGGCGAGGAACGCCACCCCCTGAACCTTGGTCACCGACTGCACGTCCACCAGATACTTGCCGCGCAGCAGCAGGGCCAGCTGGCCCAGGTTCATCTCCGGTGCCACCACCTTCGGGTACCGGCGCAGCACCTCACCGAGGTTCGCCGGCAACGGATTGAGGTAACGCAGGTGCGCATGGGCGACCTTGGTGCCCTTGCTGCGGGCCCGCCGGCAGGCCTCGCGGATCGGTCCATAGGTGCTGCCCCACCCGACGAGCAGCAACTCGGCGTCGTCGGTCGGGTCGTCGACCTCGAGGTCGGGAACGGCGATGCCGTCGATCTTGGCCTGCCGGATGCGCACCATCAGGTCGTGGTTGGCCGGCGCGTAGGAGATCTCGCCGTCGCCATTGGTCTTCTCCAACCCGCCGATGCGGTGCTCCAGGCCCGCAGTGCCCGGGATGGCGAACTGGCGGGCCAGCGTCTCCGGGTCACGGGCGTAGGGCTGGAACTCGTCGCCGGTCTGGGCCAGCGCGCGGTCGATCGGGGCGATGGCGCTGACGTCGGGGATGCGCCACGGCTCGGATCCGTTGGCGATGGCCCCGTCGGAGAGCAGCACCACCGGGGTCCGGTAGGTCAGCGCGATGCGGGCGGCCTCGATCGCCACCTCGAAGCAGTCCGACGGGGTGGCCGCCGCCAGCACCGCCACCGGGCACTCGCCGTTGCGCCCGTAGAGCGCCTGCAACAGGTCGGCCTGCTCGGTCTTGGTCGGCAGGCCGGTGGACGGTCCGCCGCGCTGGACGTCGATCAGCACCAGCGGCAGCTCGGCCATCACCCCGAAGCCCAGCGCCTCGGATTTCAGCGACAGCCCCGGCCCCGACGTGCTGGTCACCCCCAGCGCGCCACCGTAGGAGGCGCCCAGCGCGGCGCCGATCCCGGCGATCTCGTCCTCGGCCTGCAGGGTGACCACGTTGAACTTCTTGTGTTTGGACAGCTCGTGCAGGATGTCCGAGGCCGGGGTGATCGGGTAGCTGCCCAGCAAAACCTGGGTGCCGGCCAGCTGGCCGGCGACGACGAGCCCGTAGGCCAGCGCGGTGTTGCCGGAGACCTGCCGGTACTCGCCGGGCGGCAGCTTGGCCGGCGAGATCTCGTAAGTGGTGCCGAACGCCTCGGTGGTCTCGCCGTAGTTCCAGCCCGCTTTCAGCGCCACCACGTTGGCTTCGGCGATCTCCGGCTTTTTGGCGAACTTCTCCCGGATGAAGGATTCGCTGTGCGCCAGCTCGCGGCCGTACATCCAGGACAGCAGCCCCAACGCGAACATGTTCTTGGCGCGCTGGCCGTCCTTCTTGGTCGCCCCGATGGCATCGACCGCGCCCAGGGTCAGCGAGGTCATCGCCACCGGCTGCACCACGTAATCGGAGAGCTCGCCGTTCTCCAACGGGTTGGTCTGGTAGCCAACCTTGGCCAGGTTGCGTTTGGTGAACTCGTCGGAGTTGACGATCACCAGCCCGCCGCGCGGCAGGTCGTCGATGTTGGCTTTCAGCGCCGCCGGGTTCATCGCGACCAGCACGTCGGGCCGGTCACCGGCGGTGAGGATGTCGAAGTCGGCGATCTGGATCTGGAACGACGACACCCCCGGCAGGGTGCCCTGCGGGGCCCGGATCTCGGCCGGGTAGCTGGGCTGGGTGGCCAGGTCGTTGCCGAACAGGGCCGCCTCGGAGGTGAACCGGTCACCGGTGAGCTGCATCCCGTCGCCGGAGTCCCCGGCGAACCGGATCACGACCTTCTCGAGCTTGTGCCGCTCAAGCGCCGATTCCGACTTGGCTCCGTTGTCGTTCGGACCCACGTCCCTGCCTTCCATTGCCACTCTCCGCACCGGCGCCACGCGCGTCAGACCGCACGTGCCCGTCACCGGAATCGGCGCATTAGCGTTTTTATGTCACTGGCGGTACCGATTATTGCACCTTCTTAAGATGCCGCCACACCGCGCGCCACCGGCCCATGTCGACGCTACCGCAGAAAGTAGTGGTCACCGTCGCGGGGGGACCCGAACGGCACATCGGTGTGGACTTAGTCACTGTGTCGGCAGTCGAACCTTAAGAAAGTTGGCTACCCGCGAGTAACCTTTGCTAGCACCTGGCAGCGCGGCCACGGCTAGCATCTCGCCTGTGAGAACACCGACCCGCGTCGCCGCCGCGCTCTGCGTGCTCGCCCTGTCGTTTGCCGGCTGCCACGCCACCAAGCACGAGACCCCGACGCCCAGCAGCTCGGCCACGTCGCCGACGACGCCGAGCAGTTCGAGCACGTCGTCGACGACGCCGAGTTCGACCGAGACGTCGGAGCCGCGGGAGTCGACCACCTCCAGCACGGCACCGAGCACGTCGACGACCACCAGCACGTCGGCGACGACGTCCGCCGCTCCGGGGGCACCGATCGCCATCCCGGACGTGACCGGTCAGGACGCCGAGGACGCCAAGCACCAACTGGAGAACCTGGGCTTCACCGATGTGGCGTTCAACTCGGTGGATCCGAAGCACAAAGAAGTGATCCTGCCGCTGGACTGGACCGTGGCCAGCGTCAACCCGGCGCCGGGCACCAAGGTCAGCGCCGACTCATCGGTGGTGCTCAACGTCAACCACAAGTAAGCGGAGGGTAACGGGCGACTACCTGGACCGAGGCATGGCCGTTGTTGGGGGTGCCACTGTTGATGGTCGCCCACTTGTAGAGACCGACCGTTGCGGATCCGGGTCGATACGTACATTATGTACGTATTAGGTAGCCTGGGAAGCCAGAGGAGGGACGGTAGGGCCATGCCAGCAGTGAAGGATGGGACGCCAGCCCTTAAATACGAGACCTTCCAAGACAGCCGGCAGCACCTCTCGGACGTTTTCGACGCAGCGCAGGAGGGGCTACTGGTCAGCATGAGCCGCGGCCGGTCGAATCGGGACCGCCGCCAGGGTCCGGTCGGCATTCTCAAGATCACAGTGCTCCGGGATCTCTTGGAGCGGGTGCTCGCCGGCTGGATCGAGGTCAGCTACAACGACGAGGATCGCCTGCACACCGTGGGGGTGAAGGGCCTGCCGTTGGCTGCTGAGGGCGAGACCTTGTCCGAAGCGTTCGACGATCTCGTCGATGAGATCAGGGACTACAACGAACAATGGGTTGAACGACTCCGATTCGCCCCCAATCATGAAGGCAACTTGCCGCTCGTCTATCTCGCGCAGACCATGCCCGAAGACGACGATCTTCATGCATGGCTAATGGCGCAGGCCGGTGCGTAGCTGGCCCGTTGCGACGTACAAAGACCATGAACGGTTTTGCATCGTCGAGGGTTGGACCTGTGTTTCTCATGGGTCTGGACGGCGCGGCAAGAGTAGGGACCACACTCGATACGAGTTGGTGCTGAGCGATGGCCGGATACTTCGGACGAAGATCTCGCATCCCATAAACGCACGCAACACCTACGGTCGTGATTTGTGGGCAAGGATCTTGCGTGACCAGTTATGCGTGACCCAAGAGCAGTTCTGGGCATGCGTGCGGGACAAACGTAAACCGGCGCGGTGATGTGCCGACGAAGAGCCAGTTATCCCAGCATCCACGCTGAGGCCGTTTCCGTGGCACGCGCGGCCGGCACACCGGCCAGCGGGGCCAACCCGAACGCCAGAAACGCCCCGGCCGCGCCGCCTGCACCGACCGCCCGGCGCCGTCGCCGGCGTGCACGGGCCGCGGCCGATTGACGGTTGACTGTGGTGCGATGCGAACGAGCCATGTCCGCAGCCCCTTCCCCCGGGGAGGCCTGAGTGAAATGCTCTCAGTGGATGCTCCGAGTAGACCTATGGCTACCTGGCAG